>JASFQX010000446.1:0-3001 GCA_050115215.1 Chloroflexota bacterium | reverse complement strand
GACGAAGTCGCCCAGCTCCTCGAACGCGGCCCGCTCGAAGTCGTCTGCGGTCGTCCCCAGGGGCATGACGTGCACCAGCCCCGAGCGTCGCTCGTAGGCGTCGTACCACAGGCGCTGGCTGATGCCGGGCTCGTTGACCTTGACCAGGTCGTGGATGGAGACGGCGCCCTCGCCGGCCTCCTGCTGTGCCAGCTCGCCGCTGTCGACCTCACGCAGCGTGTCGTGGTAGGCCTCCTCGCGCCGGCGCATGACCGAGGTCATCGCGTGGCGGGCCGCCCGCGCATCCCACGAGCCGATGCCGCCGCCCTCGTTGGGCTTGAGGGTCAGGACCTGGCCTGGGGCCGTGACCAGGAGCTCGTCGAAGCCATCGACATCGAGGTCGGCCGTCTCGATGCTGACGCCGTGGACGCCGGCGGCGCGGTCCGCGCCGTCCTCGGCCGCGATGAGGTGCTCGAGCGTGGCCAGCCGCATGTGTGGGAGGTAGATGCCGCCGAAGAGCCCGTGCCAGTAGCAGTCATTGGACTGCCCCTGGAAGAGGTGGTCGTGGATGGCCTCGACGCGTCCGCCGTGCACGCCCTCACCCAGCTCCTCCACCTTCCGGGACGTGCGCAGCATCTGCTTGTGGAGGTCGTTGATCTCGCGATAGTTGACCTGGAAGGCGCGCCAGAAGCCGCCGCGCATCCAGCGGGCCTCGGGCTTGTGCTGTGCGACCGCGTCGTGGAGCAGCCGGGTGAACTCCCGTCGGGCCTCCACCGGCAGCGACCACTCGCCCATCTCGGCGTAGGAGCCGGTCGGCAGATAGACCCGGCCGATGGGGGGGTGCGCCGCCAGCGACTCGGTCGGCGTGAGCGTGCGCAGCCAGGAGTCGTTCTCCTCGAGCGCGGTGAAGAAGCGCTCCACCCACTGCTCCTCGCCGAAGCACAGCCTCCACGTGCCCGGCCAGGCCCCGAACTTTTCGCCGTCGTCGCCCATCATGCCCACGAGCCGGCCGTCCTCGGTGGCGTGCTCGCGCAAGTACTCCATGACCTCCTCTACCGGCCGGAAGGGGATGCGGTAGCGCAATCCCTGCTCGGAGCCGAAGACGATGACGCGGTAGCCCTGGTCGTCGGTCGAGTAGGGGCCCCAGTGCCGCTCCTGCGGGATGGCCGCGGCCCGGAAGTGGGCGTCGTCGACGACGGTGTACTCGTAGCCGGCCTTGACCAGCGCCTTGGGCACGTCAGGCTCCCACACGCGCTCGGCCAGCCACGCGCCGACCGGCCGTCGGCCGACCAGCGCCTCGATCTCGTCGGCCATCTTCAGCAGCTGCCCGATCCGATCCGCCTCACGGAGCGAGGCCAGCACCGGCTCGTAGTAGCCGCCGCCGAGCACCTCCACCTGGCCACGCTCGACCAGCCCGCGCAGCCGCTCGATGGCCTCGGGCTTGTCACGCTTGAACCAGTCGAGCAGCGGTCCGGTGTAGTGCAGGCCCAGGCGCACGCCCGGATGCCGCTCGAGCGCCGCCAGCATGGGCTCATAGGCCTGCCCCCACGTCTCGTCGAAGACGAACCCGAAGTTGCCGACGGGCTGGTGGTTGTGCAGGACCAGCGTGAGCGAGATGCGTCGTTCGTTCATGGCGGGCGCATCCTACCCCCCGCGACGGGGCGCTGCGCATCACCCCTGCAGGCGGGTGTGGAAGGCCCGGTCGCGCACTGCCGGCGACCCTGGCCGAGAGCGTGGAGGCGGCGTATCATCCGATCGCCGGGCCGCGGAGGAGTGCCTCCATGGCCGGCGACCCGAACGAGCCACCGGATCGCTGGTGGCCACAAGGAGGAGGAACTGCTCGACCATGTCGACCAAGTTCAAGGTTGCGGCGCTGACCGCCGCGTTCGCTGTCACCGTGGGCGGAGCTCCCGCGCTGGCACAGGATGAGATGGCTGCGGCCGTCCCCGACGTGCCCGCGAGCGACCTCGCCTACGAGGGCGAGATCACGTTCTGGAACACGATGCGCGACTTCGAGCTGGCCAAGGTGCAGGAGCTCATCGACGCCTGGGAGGCTGCGAATCCGGGCATCAGCGTCAAGCACGACCCGGTGTCGTTCAACGACGCACGCGCCAACTACCAGAACGCCGCTCCCGCCGGCACCGCGCCCGACATCCTGCGCGCGGACATCGGCTGGACCATCGGCTTCGCCGACGACGGCTACCTGCTCGACCTCAGCGGTCTGATCGATGACGCCGGCGATTACCTCGAGGTACCGCTGGCCACGGCCTCATGGAAGGGTGGCCTGTACGGCCTGCCGCACGTCACCGACGCCCTGGGCCTGCAGTGCAACCAGGCGCTGCTGAGCGAGGTCGGGCTCGACGGCGCGCCGGCGACCTGGGACGAGCTCGTTGCTGCCACCGCGGAGTACGCTGACCTCGCAGGCCAGCAGTACGGCTTCTACACCCGCGGCGATTCCTACTGGGCCCAGCCCTTCATCTGGAGCTGGGGCGGCGAACTCTACAGCGTGGCCGAGGACGGCAGCGTCGAGGTCCTGGTCAACTCCCCCGAGTCGGTCGAAGGCTGGAACTACCTCAAGGACCAGATCCTGGGCACGATCGCGCCCGCGACCTGGGACTTCGCGTCCGACTACGACAACATGACCGCGGGCTTCAAGGCGGGCACCATCGTGTGCGTCATGAACGGCCCCTGGCAGGTCGCCGATCACCTGGCCGGTGCGGCGTTCGCCGATCCGTCCAACCTCGTGATCGCCCCCATCCCCGAGGGCACGGCTGGCAACACCGGCTCGCCCGTGGGCGGCCACAACTACGTCGTCTACGCGCTCGTCGGCCAGGACGAGGCCAAGCAGGCGGCGGTCCTCGACCTGCTGTCCTACATCAATGGTGCCGAAGCTCATGCCTTCCTGGCCCAGGAGCTGGGACTGCTGCCGACCCGCAACTCGGCCTACGAGATCGAGGCCGTGGCGGCTGACCCCATCATCTCCGCCTGGGGCGAGGTGATGCAGCGAGCCACCAACCGTGCC
>JASFQX010000445.1:0-3006 GCA_050115215.1 Chloroflexota bacterium | reverse complement strand
TCTCCCAGAACGTGCGGTACAGGTCCATCATCGGGTAGCCGTAGATGTAGGCCTGCACGCCGATCGTGTAGGCGAGCTCGTGACGGTCGCTCATCGATGACACCTCCTGGGAATGGTCTGTGCGGCTTCAAGCATGGGCTGGAACGTCGTGCGGGCCCCTGGGCGCAGCGTCGGGCTCATCATCGGTGTCCACTTCGTCCTGACCTTCGGCGGTTTCACTCGACTCTTCCTCACGCTTCTGCCGGTCTGCCGGCCAGAGGTAGATGATGAGCAACGCGAGCGCGGCCGCGGCCGAGATGGCGCCCATCCAGTTGATGGCGTTGAAGCCCACGTTCTGGCCCAGCCAGCCGCCGAGCAGCGAGCCGATGGCCGAGCCGATGGCCGAGGCGCCGATGACCCACCCGGCTGCGGCGCCGGCCCCGAAGGTCGAGAAGCGCACGCCCACGACCGGCTGGGCCATGCGGATGAAGGGCGCGCCCTGGTAGAGCGTCTGCATCGCCGCGGCCACGATGAGGATGGGCGCATCGGCGATGAGCCCGAGGATGGCCATGCTCGCCGAGCCCACGAGCCGGAGGACCGAGCCGATGGCGAACGTCGGGACCGCGCCGGCACGGGCGATCGTCCAGCCGGCCGCCAGGAAGAAGCCGATGTTCAGGAGGCCCGCGAGCGCGATGAGCGCGGACGTCGTGGTCGTGTCGATGCCGTAGACGTTGGGCAGGATGTTGGCGATCTGGTTGTTGATGCCGTTGCTGGTGATCGAGCTCAGCACGAGGATCAGGAGGTAGACCCCGAAGGCCGAGAACAGCACCGCGCCGAGGCCCGACTTGCGCGTCTTGTCCGCCTGCTGCTTGCTCGGCGGTGGTGAGGCCTGGATGCGCTTGGCGGCATCGGCGCTGCCGAACCAGGTGATGACCGCGGCGATGGCCATGAAGCCGGCGGCGATCCAGAAGCCCTCGCTGAACCCGAGGCCCGCCGAGGCGACCAGCGCCAGCAGGGCGCCGCCCACGACCTGACCGCCCGGATAGACGAGGTTGAGCGTCGTGAGCCGCTTGGCCTGCGTGCCCTTGTCGAGCCCGGCGGCGATGACGAACACCGGCGCCACGGCCTGCTGCGCTGCGATGGCCACGCCCATGACCGCCGCGTCGAGCACGAGCACGAGGCTGTCCTCCGACGAGATGCCGTACATCGCGAAGGCCAGGGCCATGCCGGCCACGCCGAGCGTGAGCACCAGCCGGTGCGCCGAGTAGCGATCCGCGAAGTTGCCCAGCACCGGCGCCAGCACGGCCGCGAGGCTGATGAACATCATCACGATGCCGGCCTCGGCAGCGGAGCCGGTGACCTCGGTCACATACGGCGGGATGAGCAGGGCCACGAACGCGGTGAACCCCGCCCCGACCGCGAAGTTCGAGATCATCCACCACTCGAAGGCGGGCTGCTTGGCCGGCTGCTCCTGAGCCTCGGTCGCAGGCGCGGACTCGGTCATCGCGTCTCCCTCTCGGCGTGCTGTGCCGAGTCAACCACGTGCGCTATCCACGAGCGTTGGGCCGGGCGTCATGGAAGGCGGTGACGTTCGCATCTTCGTTGTGCAGCGTTCGTCCTTGGCCTGGATAGTGAGAAGTGCGGGAGCGACGGCGGACCCGGACCCCGGGGCGCATCGTCAAGGGCCGGTACGCCCTGCGTCTCTGCTGCGCCGGCTGCAGCAAGTACCTCTTCGGCGACGTCGGCCGCTATCGCCATCCACCGCCGACCTGCGAGGGCTTCCTGGCGGCCAAGCCCGTCGTCCGCTGTCGGCGTGCCCGGAACCGCGACGGGGTCGACACGCGCATCAAGGGCCACAGCTACCCGCAGGAGTGGTACGAGGACGCGGTGGGAGAGCTGCTCGGCAAGGTCGGGGACCTCGACGACCAGGCGATGACGGAGGTCGTCCGGCTCTACGGCGAGGGCCTCGCCAAGCCCGACGAGCTGACCCTGGCGCGGATGGCAACAGCCCAGCTCCGGGGGCTGGTCACCCCACCTCGCCACTGCCGACAATGCGGCGTCGAGCTGGAGGACCGGCCCGGCCGTGGCCGCCCCGTGGTCTGGTGCGAGGCCCACCGCACCGCCATCGGCCGCCGGCCCGCCGGTCGCGTATGCGGGGGCTGCGGCGTCTCGCTCGACGGGAGGCGCCGCCAGACCATCGTCTGCGGCGAGCGGTACCGCTCCCGCCTCAGGCGTCGACGGACCCCGCCGCCTACTCGCTCTGCGCCGCCGGCTGCGCGAGGATGATCTCGCCGAGCGGGCCGCTGATCGTGAGGCGGTCGCTCGGCAGGCCGCCGACGATCGTGTCGGCGCTCAGCAGCACCGCGGCGAAGGCCGTGTCGATGTGCTGGTCCCGCGGCGTGCAGTCGCCGGTCGCGGGGACCTCGAGCTGCCCGAGCGAAAGGCGCTCTCTGTCCAGGGCGAACGGCAGCAGATACTCGTGGCAGTTGGTGGCGGCCACGATGTGCCCGTCGACGCGGAACTGCACCCCGGGAGCCTCGAGCCGGTGGGTGATCGCGATGCCCGGCACGCTAACGGCCGTCCAGGTCCCTCCGCGGACCTACAGTCTGATCCGGCCGTCGGCCCACCATTCCAGGAACCGACGAAGGTCGGGCGCTACTCAGCTTCGGCTGTCGTCTTCGTGATCCCAAGCGAAGACGTTCTGGTCACGCGGGGCGGATACGAGCGGAAATGCGAAGCAATCCTCATTCCCGGCATCGCCGAAGAACAGCAGCGGGTCGAAGGGCATGAAGGCGTCGCCGGGGACCGTATCCGTCCGCATCCGAAGGTTGTCTTCGACGATCCGCTCGGTGGGCCAGACCAGGCCAAGGTCGAACTCACCGTGGATACCGTCGGACTCGGAGAGGAGTCCTCGGAGGTCGCGAGGCAAGCGATGGCCGAGCCGGCGCTCGGTGGCGGCGAGCACCCGTTCGGTCGCGCCCGGCCTGTGAAGGTGTGATCCGGGTAGAGCGCAGCACGGATGCGGCT
>JASFQX010000444.1:0-3007 GCA_050115215.1 Chloroflexota bacterium | reverse complement strand
CCGAGGCCGACGCACCTGTTCTACGCGAGCGTCGTGCGTCGCGCCAGCTTCTGGAACTGGGCTGGAACCCACCACTTGAGGAAATAGAGCCGGCAGCCGAGGCAGTAGCCGGTCGCCGCCAGGACGGCCTGCAGCGCCCCGACCGCGGCCGCCACGAGCCAGCCAGCCGTGGCGAAGCCGAGCAGGAAGAAGCCGGTCGCGATGGAGAAGCCGAGGAATCCGAGGGCCTGTGCGAAGCGCGGTGGGAGCTCGTGCTCCAGCTCCTTCGGCGGAGCGATACCGAAGGCCCGGCGCACGACGGTCCAGGCACGGCCGAAGATCGAGTAGCGCGTCCCGAAGAGGGCGCTGGCCCCGAGCGCCACGGCCAGGAAGGCGACCGTGATGGGCGCATCGAGGACGAAACCTGCGGCGAGGATGGCGACCGAGAGCGCCGCGCCGAAGCGATGCCCCCGCGGGTCGATCATGCGCGCAGCCTGGGGGTCGGTGCGTCGGGCTGATCGACCCTTGGTCGCGGTGGTCGCGCTCATCGCTGTCTCCTCGGCTGGCAGGTCGGGTGGGCGGGGTTGCCAATGGACCCTACCGCCTGGCTACTGGACTGTCTAATCGAATGATGCGACGCTTATGATCGATAGAGACGATCACATTCGAGCAGGCAGGCGACCATAGAGGAGGACGGGAGAACATGGACGTCCCGCGGCTTGAGGCATTCCTGGAAGTGTCCCGACTGGGTTCGATGCGTGCGGCTGCACGTTCGCTGCACCTCGGTCAGCCGGCGCTCTCGGCCCGCATCGTGGCGCTGGAGGACGAGCTTGGCGCGAGGGTCTTCGAGCGCACCAAGCGCGGCGTGCGCCTGACCCTGGCCGGTCGGGCGTTGCTGCCCCACGCGGAACGGGTGCTGGAGGCGGTGGAGGCCGGTCGTGCGGCCGTGAGCCAGGTGGAACAAGGCGACGACGGGGAATTGGTGATGGCCGCTGTCTCCGCTATCAACGCCTCGGTCGTGCCGGAGCTGGTGGCCCGCTTCCGGCGCTTCCACCCGGGCGTGCACCTCTACGTGCACACGGGCTCGGGGGAGCGCATCACCGAGCTGGTGGCATTCGGGACCGCGCAGCTCGGGTTGATGCGCGAAACGGCCCCGTCACGCGATCCACGGGTGCGGGTGACACCGCTGTACGAGGAAGCCTCCCTGCTGGTGGCTCGGCCGGGACACCCGTTCGTGGCTGAGGGCGCCATCCCGCTCGCCCGGCTGGCAGACGCCACGTTGGTCTTCTACGACCGCGGCTCCGACGACTACGAGTCGTCCCAGTCGCTGCTGAAGGAGCGGGGCGTGGCGCCGTACGGGGTCATCGAGGTGGATTCGGTCGATACCGCCCGGCGGCTCGTGGAGCGCGGACTGGGGGTGGCCTTCCTGCCCTCGACCGCGGCCCTGCCGGGTGTGGAATCCGGGCGCCTGGCGAGCGTGGAGCTGGCAGACGTGCAGCTGGTGTCCCGCCGGGTCGTGGCCCTCGAGCGTACCGAGGCCTCGACCTGGGCGCCGGTGGAGACGCTGCGCCGGCTGCTGACGGACGTGGCTTCGTTCGTCCCCGGCGCCGGATCCCTGAAGTCGGGCGTGCCCTAGAGATGGCCTGGTGGCACGTTGCGGTTGAGCCGGAAGACGTTCATGGGGTCCCACTCGTTCTTGAGCTGGACCAGGCGCTCCCAGGTGGCCGGCGGGTAGGAGGCGCGCGCCTGCGCTCGCGCTTCAGGTCCCTCCTCGTGCCCGAGGAAGTTGGCGTAATGGCCGCCCCGGGCGTAGCGTTCCAGGGCGCTCCAGAAGCCGCGCACCCAGCCGACGTTCGCGGCATCGTCCGCCGCCTCCGTCCAGGTAGCACGGATGTTGAGCAGGTAGCGGGCGTCGCGATTGCCGAAGGCCGTCGCCTGCTCGTCCACCCGACCGAAGGCACCGCCGAGGTGGTGGATCTCGGTGGCGGTCAGGGCCGATGGAGCTGTGGCTGCCTGGTCGGTGAGCGTTGCCACGAGATCGTCGCTGAACGCATCGAAGTAGAGCGACTTGAAGTAGGCCCGCGCGCCTTCGGGGAAGAAGTCGTCATCGCGGGTCTGCAGGTCCAGCCAGTTGGTCGGGCCGGCCATGAGGAAGTCGGGCTTGGCCTCGGCCACGGTCGTGACCGCTGCTTCACCGCGGCTCATGTCCGTACCGGCCCAGCACCAGCCGATCGAGAGCACCGGTCGGCCCTTGAGCTCCGCCGGCACATCCCAGTGGTCCATCGGCACGATGAAGCGGGCCATGGTCGTGAGCGGGTCGGGCAGGTCGGTCGTCCACTCGGCATAGAGACGGATGATGTCGCGCCAGCGCTGCCGGCTGAACCAGGCGGCCCCGGCGTAGACTTCCGGGCCTAGCGGCACACCCTGGAACTCGAAGCGCGTGACCACACCGAAGTTGGAGCCGGCACCGCGCATGCCCCAGAAGAGGTCGGGGTGGTCCTGGGCGCTGGCGTGGACGTGCTCGCCGCGGGCGGACACGAGGTGGACGTCGAGCAGGTTGTCGATGGAGAGGCCATAGGCGCGGGTGAGCCAGCCGATGCCGCCAGCGACGGCCAGGCCACCGACGCCGGTCCCGCTGGCCGTGCCCGCCGGGACCGCGGTCTGATAGCCGATGGTGCCTCGATCAAGCTCGCCCAGCGTGGCGCCGCCCTCGACCGTGACCACGCGCGTGCCGGGGTTGACGCCCACGTCGTTGAGACGGCCGAGGTCGATGACGAGCCCGCCCGCAACGGTGGCATCCCCGGCCAGGTTGCGCCCGGCGCCGCGGATGGCCAGCGGCAGCCGATGGCGCTGGGCGGCGGTGATCCCGGCCGCCACGTCGTCGGGGCTGGCGGCTTGCAGGATCGCGGCCGGCTCCGGATCGACCAGCGTGTTCCAGACCGTGCGGGCCTGGACCCAGCCCTCGTCCTCGGGCAGCAGGATGCGGCCGTCGAGCCGGAGCGAGCGCAGGTCGGGATGGGCGTGGGTG
>JASFQX010000443.1:0-3008 GCA_050115215.1 Chloroflexota bacterium | reverse complement strand
GCTCCAAGCGTTCGCGCAGCATCATCTGCGCCGGCTCGCGCAGCGGGTGCTCCCGGCCGACGGCATACACGAGGATGTTCGTATCGATGAACGAGGGGCTCATGTGCTCAGGCCGGCTCGATGCCGGACCGTCGTGACCGCTCGATCACGTCAAGGTGCTGCTCCCAGTCCGGCTCGGTGCCCTCCTCGAACGCGGCCCGTTCAGCGAAGAACCGATCGAGATCAGCGACGCTGGCGATGGCGGAAGGCTGCTCCCGAGCCAGCCGCTGCCTGGCTGCCTCGCGCAACCACTCCGACAGCGTGGCCCCCTCTGCCGTCGCACGTGCCCTGAACGCATCGCGCTCTCGCTCATCGATCACCAGGTGGATTCGCGTCGTCATATGCCTGATGATAGTCCATGTGTATGGTGCATGCACATGCCGTGCTCAGGTTATCCGGCTCGGACCGGCACCTCGGTCCTGCGGCTCCGGGCCGGGTGGCCCTGCACCGCACCCGAGCCATCGATAGGCTCAGCACATCACGAACGAGCGAGGACGAACGAAGAGGACCGCGGACCCGTGGAGCTGACCCGACGTGAGCGCGTGCTGCGTGCGCTGACCTACCAGGAGGTCGACCGGCTGCCCACGCAGCTCAACTACACCTCCTCCATGGGCCAGGCCATGGCACAGCACTTCGGCGTCGACCTGGCGGATCTCCCGCAACGCCTCGACAACCACCTCGTGCGCCTCGACATGTCCTACCCCGAGCGCCTCAGCGAGGACGGCACGGCCCGCTTCGACTGGTGGGGCGCCGGCCACGACACCCAGGAGGAGGGCTACTACATCCGGGTCGCCCCACTCGCGGAGAACCCCGACCTCGATGCTTTCGACTGGCCCGACCCGCACGACTCGGATCTGCTCGATGGCGCGCGCCTTCTTCGCGCGCGGGTCGGCGACGGCGCCTTCGTCGTGCCCAACATCGGCTGGGCCCTCTTCGAGCGTGCGTGGTCCCTCCGGGGCTTCGAGAACGTCCTCCTCGAGCTGGCCCTCGATCCCGGCTACATCGCCGAGCTGCTCGACCGCATCGTGGACATCCGTCTCGTGGTCATCGAGCGCTACCTGGAGCTGGGCGTGGACGGCGGCTACTTCGGCGACGACTACGGCGCCCAGGTGAGCACGCTCTTCAGCCCGGCCACCTGGCGCGAGCTCATCAAGCCGCGCCTGGCCCGCCTCTTCCGGCCGTTCCTCGACCGCGGCCTGCCGGTGATGATGCACTCGGACGGAGACATCGCACCCATCGTCGGGGACCTCGTGGAGATCGGACTGACCGCGCTCAACCCGGTCCAGCCGGAGGTCGTCGACCACGACTGGCTGCACCGCGAGTTCGACGGCCGGCTCGCCTTCTATGGCGGCGTCTCCACGCAGACGGTGCTGCCCCACGGCACGCCGGAAGAGGTCAAGGCCGCGGCGCGCAGGTGCGTCGACTCGCTGGCCCCCAACGGCACCGGCCTGATGCTGGCGCCCTCGCACCGGCTGATGACCGATGTCTCGATGGAGAACGTCGAGGCCCTGCTGGAAGCTATGGCAGAGGTCTGCTGAGCATGGCTGACGAGCGGCGAGTCGAGACCCTGCGGCAGGCGTTCGCCACGCTCTACGGGTCCGCGCCCACGCGCTGGTTCCGAGCGCCTGGCCGGGTCGACCTGATGGGCAGCCACACCGACTACAACGACGGCTTCGTGGCCACCATGACGCTCGACCGGGACACCTGGCTCGCCATCCGGCCGAGGGGTGACCGACGGGTGCGCATCGCCACGCTCAACCTGCCCGGGTCGGCCGAGTTCGGCCTCGATGCGGTCGAGCGCGACCCCGACGTGCCCTGGACCGACTACCTCCGCGGCGCAGCGGCGGTGCTGGCCAGCGAGGGCGTGGACCTGGCCGGCTTCGACGGCCTGCTCCACAGCCGCGTGCCCTTCGGCAGCGGCCTCTCCTCCTCCGCGGCCATCGAGTCGGTGGCGCTGCTGGCGTTCGCCGCCGTGAGCGGGATCGAGATCGAGCCGCTGCGGCTGGCCTTGCTGGGCCAGCGGGTGGAGAACGAGTTCGTGGGCGTGGCCTGCGGCATCCTCGACCAGTACACCTCGGTGCTGGGGACGGCCGGGCACGCGCTGCTGCTGGACTGCCGCGCCCTGATCAGCGAGGCGGTGGAGATCGCGCCGGAGCTGGCGGTGGTCATCTGCGACACGCGCGCGCCGCGACAGCTGACCGGGTCCGAGTACGACGAGCGCCGGGCACAGTGCGAAGCCGGCGCCGCCCATATCGCCGGCTACTGCCCGGACGTGGCCGCGCTGCGAGATGTTCCGCTCGAGCTCTTCGAGGCGCGCGAGGCGGAGCTGGACCCGGTGGTGGCCAGGCGCTGCCGCTTCATCATCGAGGAGAACGCCCGGGTGTTGCGCCTGGCCGAGGCGCTGCCGACCGGTGATGAGGCCCTGCTCGGTGCCCTCTACGACGCCTCGTGGGTCGGCGCCAACGAGCTGTTCGAGATCGGCGCACCGTCCATGAGTGCCATGCATCGAGCCATGGACGGCGCTCCCGGTCTCATCGCCCGCCGCCAGGCCGGGGCCGGCTTCGGGGGCTGCCTGGTGGCGATCGTCCACCGTGGCTCGGTCGAGCGCTTCGCCGAGCACGTCACACGCGAGTACAACCGCGCCACGAGCATCGAGCCGTCCGTCTGGGGCGTCGAGGCCTCCGCCGGCGCCTGCGAGCTCACCGTCGACTGACAGCGCGAGGCGGCGCCAACGACGCCTGGGACAGGCCCAGCCGAGCGACGCGTACTCCTGCCTGCGTTGCCGAAGGTGTGCAGGAGCACGGGTGCCCGATTGCCCGGGTCGTCCGTATTCGTCGGGGCCGCCACGGCGGATGATACGGGCGCTGGGTCGCGGTGCCCGGCGGATCGGCCCTCAGCCGCGTTCGTGTACTGCACCCAACCTGGCAGCGACTCTGAGGCTGACCGGCGCCGCTAGGCTAAGGCCGCCC
>JASFQX010000442.1:0-3016 GCA_050115215.1 Chloroflexota bacterium | reverse complement strand
CGAGCGGCCGAGGATGGCCCAGCGTGGCCGGCTGGCGCGCGCCAGCAACAGCAGGAAGGAGACCGCGACCGCGATGAGCAGGCCGGTCAGGATGTCGAACACGAGGACGCCGAGCAGTGCCGCCAGCCCGGCCCAGAAGTCATCGTGCCTGATCTTCCAGTAGCGGTTGACGCGTTCGAAGTCGATGAGATGCCAGACCGCGTGGATGACGATGGCGCCGAGCGTGGCCTCGGCGAGGTTTTCGAAGAGCCCGGTGAGAAGCAGGATGGTGATGAAGACCGCGGCAAAGAGCGCGACCGAGGCGAACTGCGACTTCTGCCCGGCCTGGTCGGCGGCGGCGGTCTTGGAGAGGCTCCCATCCACCACGAACGCACCGACGAAGCCGGCTGCGGCGTTGGAGGCGCCGATGCCGATCATCTCCTGGTTCGCGTCGACCTCGTAGTCGTGCTTGCGCGCGTACGTGCGCGCGGCAGCGATCGACTCCGCGAAGCCGACCACGACGATGGCGATGGCCCCGGGAACGAGGCTGACCCACTGGGCGGCACTGAGCTCGGGCCAGACCAGCGACGGCAGGCCGGCAGGGATCTCGCCGATGACCTCAACGCCTTCCTCCATGAGGTTCAGGGCCGAGACGATGATGATGGCCAGCGCGGTGACCACCAGCGCTGCGGGGATGCGCGGCATGAAGCGCTCGAGGACGAACAGCAGGGCCAGGCTGCCGAAGCCGATGACCAGCGTGGCCCCCACGGTCCCGTCGAGGTTGGTGATGACCGCCAGCAGGTCGCCGAAGAAGTTGTCGCCGGTCTCCTCGATGCCGAACAGCTTGTGTAGCTGGCCCGCCGCGATGGTCATGGCCAGGCCGACGATGAAGCCGTCCAGCACAGGCCGCGACATGAAGTCGGCCAGGAAGCCCAGTTTGGCCAGGCCGGCGACGATGAAGAAGGCGCCGGTGAGGATGGCCAGACCGGCGGTCAGCGCATAGAAGACCTCCGGGTCGCCGGTGGAGGCCGCGAGGCCGCCGACGATGGAGAACGACAGCACCGCCACGGTCGAGCTCGGCCCGACGTTGAGCTGTCGCGAGGTGCCGAAGATGGCATAAGCGATCGGAGCCACCAGCGCCGCGTAGAGCCCGGTCTCCGGCGGCATGCCGGCGATCGAGGCGTAGGCCATGGCCTCCGGCACCATCAGCGCCCACACCGTGAGCGCGGCGATGATGTCGGGCAGGAACCAGACCCGCTCGTAGCCGGCGAGCCAGATCGAGATGGGGATGAATCGCCGCCAGCCGCGCGACCCGCGTGTGGCCGTCAAGGTGCGACTACCGGATCTGAAGGTCGCACCCGGACTGCCATGTCGGCCATGGTAGCGACCGAGCGGTGCACGACGTCATCCGATTCGGTGGATGCGGCTCGCTGCCGGCAAGGGCGTGGGCCGGCCTGGCGGCAGAGGCACCGGGCGATCGATGAGGCCGACCGGGCTAGAGTCCGCCCGGTCGGCCGCTGTTGCGAGGCGGGGCTATGCCTCGGCGTCGGCCTCCTCGCGCAGCGCGGCACCCAGCATCACCAGGTCCTGCGCCCCGATCCAGCGGTTGGCCAGCAGGAGGCCGCCGGCATCGACGACCGCCTCGCGCACCGGCACGGCCCAGCGGTGCTCGATGATCAGCAGCAAGGCTGCGCTATCTTCGGGCAGCTGCTCGATGAACTCCGCGCCGATGGCCTCGACGAGGCCGAGGCCGCCCTCTTCCACGATCTGCTCGCCGGCCATGGCGCCCTCGACGAAGCCCTCCAGGCCGTCGGCACCAAGACCGATGAGGGCGCCGATCTCGGCCCCGAGCTCCTCCCGCTGGGCCTCGCTGAGATCGGAAACGCGAAGCACGCCGATCTCATCACCTTCGTTGATCACCGCCAGGGCGTCGACGATGCGGATGATGCCCGCGTCGCTGGCCTTGGCCAGCTCGGCGGCGATGCGACCCTCGAACCTGTCGGTGGTGGGGAAGGCGAAGGCGAGGATCTGTAGTGGTCCGAATGCCATGAGCTATCTCCTCTCGGTCTCCTTGTTCGGCCGACCCACGAGCGGTGGGGACGGCCTCTTGCTGGGCGCCCGGGACCCTCGCCCCTGGGCGACCCGTCTCAGCCGGCCCCCTGGGCGGCCTCGGTTATCCCCCGGGCAGTCGCCTCGTCGACATCCGCCACGGTGACCCTGGTGGCCTCGGGCATCGACTGTTCGGCGATGGGCACGGCGGCACGATGGATGACTGCGATGAGCCCGGAGCGGTCGGGGCCGATGGCGCCATCGAGCTGATCAGCGACCTCGGCCTTGTGATGGACGCTGCGCAGCTTGCCGATGACGCCGCCGACCGCACCCCAGGCGATGGTCGAGGCCAGCACCGCGGGCGGGAAGAGCACGCCCAGCACAACGCCGCCGACCGCGCCCCACTTGAGCCCGGTCTGGGTGGCGTGGTCGGTCATCTCGAGAACGTCGATCCGGCCTTCAGCGTCCGAGCGCACGGCGAGCACACCATCCACGCGCAGCCGGCCGCCATGCTCCGCGTCCCGCAGCGCCGAGTACGCGCGCTCGGCGGCACCGGCGTCGGTGAACTCGGCCACGATGAGGGTGTCGAAGTAGCCCGCTCCGGCCGTCGCGCCGGCCTCGCTGCCAGGCTCCGGCGCCTGGGTGTCTTCCGCCACGGCGGTCCTCCGTTCGATGGTGCCTGGCCGTCGCAGCGGCCGCCCGACGGGGCCTCGGGCCCGGCCATCCTAGCGCAGCCCTGGGCGCGCGGCCAAACCATCGCCACAACGCCCAAGCGGCCCGATGCGGGCCGTAGGATTCCACCGTTGGCGGGCCGGTTCGGCACGGGTCGGGCATGAGGGTCCCGCACGCACCGGAAGGAGGCCGCCCATGGCGAAGGACGACCCAGCACAGCGCGTCCGCTGGCAGTACCAATCGGAGGATGGCCAGGTCATGCTCAGCCTGGCCTGGGAGATCTTCGTGCTGGGGGTGGCAGTCCTGTCGATCGTGA
>JASFQX010000441.1:0-3026 GCA_050115215.1 Chloroflexota bacterium | reverse complement strand
CCTCCGCTACCACATCGGCGCTCAGCCCAGCGAGCAAGGCAAGAGCCATCATCACGGCGACGGTCGACCGCAACGTACGCATGACATCCCCCTCATGTGGCGGGCCGGGTCCGCCAGTGGCTCGCCGCGGTCCGGGCTGGTCAGATCGTCGGCCGGGCCTCATCGCCTCCCGCTACAGGGGATTCTCTCGCGGGCGTCCATCGGTCGCCAACGCTCTCCTGGAATCGCCATGAACAGACGGATCGGTCCGGTCGTCGCCGCCATGGCGACGCAGGCGGCAAGCGGCCGAGGCGGCGCGACTGGGTTACTCGGCGGGGCGGAGTTGGTCGGCGAGGAACGCTTCCTGGAGACTGCTGGTCGCCTCGAGTTCGAGCACGTCGAAGTGATCAGCAAGGACCTCCGCGTAGACGTACTCCCTGCCAGCTTCGCCGAGCGCGTCGGCCAGATTCCGGGACTGCTCGATGGAGACCATCTCGTCGAGGTTCCCGTGGATGACAAGGAAGGGCACCGTCGCCTCGTCGACGTTGTGGGCCGCGGATGCCGCTTGCCGGACCTCCGGGACTTCCTCGACCGACCCGCCGTACAGCGCGTTCCTCAGTTCCGTCCACTCTGGGTCCGGATTCGGGTCCGGCACCATGAGGTCCGATGACCCGGAGATGTCCACGACGCAGTCGGCGCGGCTGGAGATCCCCGCCAGATCCGGGTCGGGATCCGCCGGCCCTTCGGTCGTCCCGAGGAGGCCCGCAAGTTGACCGCCGGCCGAGTGGCCGACGGCACAGATGCGCTCGGGGTCAACGTTGAACTCGTCGGCGTGGGCGCGGACCCAGCGGATGGCCCGCTGGGCGTCATCGAGTTGGGTCGGCCAGGGGTTCTCGCCCGTGTCCGGGTCGAAGAGCCGATAGCCGGCCATGAACGTCACATAGCCCTGCTCGGCGAGCCACTTGGCCCACTCCGAATCCTGGTACGGATCACCGAAGACGAGACCTCCACCGTGGAAGAGGATGACCGCGGGCCGCGGCTCGGCCCGCGGCTGGGGCTCGAACCCGTAGAGGACCTGCTTGAGGTCATCGCCATAATTGGAGGCCCCGGTGGGCTGCGGCCACTTGATGTCCTGCTCCGCCTGCGCCAGCGCGACGCTGCTCAGTCCGCCGTGCAGCACAAGGATGACCGTCCCTACCAAGGATAGCCGTAGCGTACGCATGGGAGTCCCCCTTTGCTCGGTGCGCGGGCCGGGTTCGCCAGTGGCTCGGCACGGTCCGGGCGGCCAAGGTCGAGGAGCCGCGCGTCTTCGCCTCCCGCTACGTCGATTCTCGCGCGGGCGTCCATCACCTCTGGCGGAATCGCCATGAATAGCGGGTTTGGTCTGGTCGCCGCCGCCATGGACACAGTCACCGCCCGCCCGTCCTCACGACTTCGCTGATCTTGCCTCCTCGAAGTCTGGAGGGGATATGGCAGCGGCGACCGGCTATCCCTCTGGAAGCGCATGCTGGGCGAAGAAGTCCCACATCATGCGCGAGGCATCGATCTCCATGTTCACGTGCCCAAGGTAGACGGGATGTGGGGCCGGTGAGCCGGGCCAGGCGTGGCCGCCATCGGTCGCCACGACGAGTGCCACGTCGGCGCCACCAGGGCAGGCATAGCTGATCCGCTCGACGTGCTCGGTGATGAGCTCGGTGGTCGGATCCGGGCCACAGCCGTAGCGCTCCGCGATCCCGGCCACGCGGTCGGTGACAAGGCCCTCGAAGGCTGCGGCATAGGGCAGCTCACCGAACGGGGTCCCGACCTCGGAGGGTGCTTCTGCCAGCATCGGGCCCATGCCACCTTCGAACGGGTTGATCGGGTCCACCTGGCCGTAGAAGGCGAGCATGGGCACAGGCCGTGCGGTGTTGCAGACCTCCCCGGGATCGACGATACCGGCGACCGGGGCGATGGCGGCGATGCGCTCATCGAGCACGCAGCCGAGGGCGGTGGCCGCTGATCCCCCGTTCGACATGCCGGTCACGTAGACACGGGCGAGGTCCAGGCAGAGCTGCTGCCCGAGGCGATCGATGAGGGCCCCGATGAACTGGACGTCCGGGTTCGTCGGCGTGACGTCCCAGCCCCGCTCATCGAACTCGAAGACCCAGCGCCGCTCCTGTCCGCGCCCCTCGGGCGTGACCGTCACGAAGCCCTGCTCGTCGCCCAGTCCGTCGAGCCCGCTGAGGCCAGCTTGGAGGCTGGCCCAGGCGCCGAAGCCGTGGAGCTGGATGACCAGCGGGAGTGGCGCCTGCCCATCGTGGGCGGGCGGGACATGGGTGAACCAGGAGCGCGTGAGATCAGCGACCTCCATGGAATCCCGGCTCGTACCAGCGGTGGCGGACATGGTCCCGCAGCCCGCCGAGGGCCATGGCGCACGGTTCAGCTCGTCCTCCGCCACGACCGGCACTCCGCTCAGTGCCAAGCACGCGAACGATGCCGCAGCAGCGGCCCACATCTTACGCATGAGATCCCCTCTTGCTTGTGCGGACCGGGTTCGCCAGTGGCTCGGCGCGGTCCAAGGCGGCCATGGCTGAGGCTGCGCCTCGAAGCCTCCCGCTACACAGATTCTCTCGCGGGCGTCCATCGGCGGTCCCAGAATCGCCATGCATAGACGGATTGGTCTGATCGTCGCCGCCGTGGCGATGGCAGTCGATGCGGCCCGAGGGGCCGGGCTACTGGGCAGGCTCCGGGAACGGTGGCAGTCCGCCGTAGACGATGGCGCCCCGAAGAGTATGCGGTTCGTGCATGCCATCCTCGGTCAGGAGGGCAGACAGACCTTCATAGGCGCCCTCGCCGGATAACTCCAGCATGTCGATGCTGCCGAATGGCTCGGCCCAGAACACCTCCCGGCCGGTGCCGACCCAGGCGCCCTCGTCGTTCTCCACCCGAACGGCGATCGCCTTCAGCTCGAAGTCCTCGAAGGTGTAGGCAGTGCTGTGGTAGGTCGCGGACCCCGTCAGCCGCGGGTCGGTTGCCTCCCATGTCTGGGACCACACCTCGCCGGTGAA
>JASFQX010000440.1:0-3028 GCA_050115215.1 Chloroflexota bacterium | reverse complement strand
ATCCGCGGCGCGACCGGCCACGTGCAGCTGAGCGTCGTAGTGCTGGATCTGCACGAACTGGCGATCGAGCAGCACCTGGATGGTGTCGATCATGCCCCACGAGACGATGATCAGCATCGTCGCCAGCATCACGCCCACGATCGAGGCCAGGCTCCGCCGTCGCGCGCGGCCCAGGCCGCGGATCGCCGCCAGCCAGCGCACCGGCAGGCCCCGCAGCGGCGGGATGAACCGTTCCAGAATCGACTCGCCACCACCCCCGGGCGGGAGCTGCCCGCGCATGGCCGTGGCCGGCGAGATGTGTCCGGCGCTGCGGGCAGGCAGCCAGGCCGCGAGCAGGCCTGTCAGCACGCCTGTGGCGAAGCCCACCAGCACGGTCTCGGGGCGGATATCCACGACTGCGGCCGGGATGCTCAGGGCGCCGGTGTAGAGCCGGGTGATGGCCTCGGCCAGCAAGCCGCCGATGATGACGCCCGCGATGGAGGCGACGATGCCGACCACCAGGCCGATGGCCGCGTAGTGCCAGGTGATGGTGCGACCGCGATAGCCCAGCGCGCGCAGCGTGCCGATGTTGGCCTGCTGGCCGGAGACCATGCGTCCGAGCATGACGTAGGTGGCGAAGGCGGCCGCGATGAGGAAGAAGGCGGGGAACATCACCGACATCTCGGCGAAGCCGGACACGTCCTCCTGCAAGGCTGCGTTGGAGGGCTGCTCGTCGAGGGTGAAGGCGTCGAGGGCGCCAGCCGCCAGCACGGCCTCGCGCGCCGATTCGACCGCCTCGCCCGAGGCGTCGTCCTCCAGCCGGAACAGGACCTCGGAGCGCTGCGCCTCCGGCGCCAGCGTGGCCACGAACGACTCGGGCGCGAAGATGACGCCGAAGTCGTCGGGCAGGACCAGGATCTCCTGGCGGCTCTTGGCCGGCCACAGGTACTCGGGCGAGGCAGCCACCCCGAGGACCTCGACCTCGGTCCAGCCGCCGGGCGTGGAGACGCCAAAGGTGTCGCCCACGCCGAGGTCGAAGTGGGCGGCCATGTGCTGCTCGACCACCACGCCGGCCGGCACCGCCGGGTCCAGCAGGCCACCTTCGGTGATCTGGATGTCGTTGACCGCGGCCTCGCCGGAGGCGGGCATGCCCACGGCCCGGCCGATCAGGCTGTGGTCCTCGCGTGGCAGGAAGGGGACGTCGGCGACGGTGCGCGTGGCCGACGCTCTGAGCTCTGGCATCTGCTCACCGGCGGCAAGGACCTCCTCGGCCGGACCGCCGATGGCCGTGACGTGAGCGAAGGCGGTCTCACGGTACAGGTGCTCGTACGAGCGGGTGAGGTTGAGGAAGGCGTCGAAGGAGGCGTTGAACATGCCCACGCCGAGGGCGATGACCAGCGCCACCGAGAGGAACTGCGCGGGCCGCCGTCGGATCTCGCGCCAGAGCGCGCGTGACAGGATGCTCACCACCGCAGCTCCGAGGCGTCGGCCGGCTCAGACTGGAGGTGGTCCTCCACGACCTGGCCGGAGTGGAGGTGGATGACGCGGTCGGCCATCTTGCTGATGGCGGAGTTGTGGGTCACCAGCAGCACCGTGGAGCCGAAGGCACGCGCCGCGCTGCGCAGCACCCCCAGCACCTGGCGGCCGGTCTCGAGATCGAGCGAGCCGGTGGGCTCGTCCAGGAGGAGGACGGTGGGTCGCTTGACCAGGGCGCGGGCGATGGCCACGCGCTGCTGTTCTCCGCCCGAGAGCAGGCTTGGGAAGCGGTCGGCGCGGTCGGCCAGGCGCACCTCGGCCAGCGTCTCGTCGGCATCGCCCTCGCCCGCACCTACCAGCTCGCCCACGAGCGTCACGTTCTCGCGCGCGGTCAGCGTGGGGATGAGGTTGAAGAACTGGAAGACGAAGCCGACCTTCCGGCGGCGGTACTCGGTCAGCGCGGCCTCGTCCAGCCCCGAGACGGCCTGGCCGTCCACCGTGACCGTGCCCGCCGTGACCGGTTCGATGCCGCCGATGAGGTTCATCAACGTGGTCTTGCCCGAGCCGCTGGGGCCCAGCACGACCACGAACTGCCCACGCGAGATCTCGATCGAGGCGTCCTTGAGCGCGTGCACCGCCAGCTCGCCCTGGCCGAAGGTCTTGTCCACGTCGTCGAGGCGGATCACCGGCTCGTCCGCGGGTGCCACCGCCGCTGCGGCAGTGGCCAAGGGTGCGCTGGTCACGGTAGCTCCTCCCCTGATGGGCTCAGCAGCCTGATGAGTGTGTCGGCCGCGATGGTGGGGTCAAGGCCGGGGTCGGCCATGCGTTGGATGAGCAGGCCATCGAGGAACGAGGCCAGGACCGAGGTAAGACGCTCGGCGGGGATGTCGCCGCGGACCACGCCCCGTGCCTGGGCCACCTTGAGGCGGGGACCGAGCATCTGGCTCCACGAGCCCATGATCCCGCCCACGGCCTCGGCCACCGATGGATCGCGCGTGGCCTGCAGCAGAGCCTCGGCCATGAGCACGCCCGTCTCGGTCTGGAGACCGAAGCGTTCGACGAGGAGCGTGACCCGATGGATCGACTCGGGCAGCGGTCGGTCGTGAAGCAGCTCCTCGACGAGGCCCTGGACCTCCGGCATCAGCCGGGCCAGGACGGATTCGCGGCGCAGGTTCTCGACCGAACCGAAGTGGTAGTGCACCAGCGCCTGGTTCACGCCGGCTCGCTCGGCCACGGCGCGGGTGGTGACGTCTCCCCAGCCACGCTCGACGATCAGCGTGGCGCAGGCCGCCAGCAAGCGCTGGCGCGTGACCTCACCGCTGGTCGGCCGGTCAGCAGCGCCGGCCACAACTGCCGGACTGCGGCCCACGCCCGAGCTCCCGCTGGCTCGTCCCGGCTCTGCCTGGGCCCGTCCGGAGTGTGAAGATTGAGCGTTTGCCTTAGGCATACGCCCAATTCTAGCATGCCAGGCAAGCCGCGGCGGACCTGACGAGAAGGATCGGGGCGGACGCGGCTAGGCCGGGGTGAGCGCCTGGTCGCAGCGATCCCAGTCGATGACGTCGCCGATCCACTG
>JASFQX010000439.1:0-3033 GCA_050115215.1 Chloroflexota bacterium | reverse complement strand
GATGACATCATCCTGCTCGGCCTGTCCGGTCGCGGCGACAAGGACATCGCGGCGGTCGAGGACCGGCTGATGGCCGGCATGGAGGGTGGCCACGCGTGAGCAGGACCGCGACCGGGCGCACGCCAGCGACAGCGCGCCCGGCTTCCACGGCGGGTGCGGCTTCCGGGGCACGCGCGCCAGCCACACCACGCGCGCCAGCCGCGGGCGCTCGCCGGATCACCAGCGCCATCCGCGCGGCCAACGAGGAGGGACGTGCTGCGCTCATCCCCTTCGCCACCGCCGGCTACCCCGACGCGGACACCTCCTTCCACATCGCCGTGGCCCAGATCGACGCCGGCGCCGACGTGCTCGAGATCGGGCTGCCGTACTCCGACCCGCTCGCGGACGGGGCCACCATCCAGCACGCGTCGTCGGTGGCTCTCGCCCACGGTGCCGCCCTCGACGACTCGATCGCGCTGGTCGGTCGCATCCACGCGGCACGGCCCGAGACGCCGCTGGTGACCATGGGCTACGTCAACCAGGTGCTCGGCGGCAGGGACGGGGGGACCGTCCTGCGGCGGCTGGCGGAGGCGGGTGTGTCCGGCTTCATCCTGGCCGACCTCACGCCCGATGAAGGGGAGGCGCTGGAGGCCCAGGCGGCCGGCTTCGGCATCGGCATCATCTACCTGGTGGCGCCGACCACGCCGCCCGAGCGCGTCCCCTACGTCGCGAGCCGGTCCCAGGGCTTCCTCTACGCGGTCTCGCTGGCGGGCGTGACAGGCGCCCGGCGGTCGCTGCCGCGCGGCGTGAAGCGATTCCTGCGCGCGGTGCGCGAGGTCAGCCCCGTGCCGGTGGCGGTCGGCTTCGGTGTCTCCAGGCCGGCCCACGCCCGGCAGCTGGCGCCGGTGGCGGACGGCATCATCACGGCCTCCGCCCTCATCGATGCGCTCGGCCCCGAGGGCACGGACATCGAGCGCATGGCTGCGCTGGTGCGCTCGCTGCGCGAGGCGACCGTCCGCGCCTAAGCGACGAGGCCACACGTGCGCGCCAGGGCGCCCGCCCAGCGGGCGTCAGCTCGCGGACGAGGGCGCGTCCGTGAGCTGACTGGTGTCCGCCAGCGCGGGCAGTCGCTGCGGCTCCGACCAGTTGCCCGCGACGTCGCGCCACTGGACGCGGATGGTCACGGGCTCGGGCGCGACCGCCGAAGCCGGCGGCGTAGAGGGGGCCGGGCTGGGGTCGATGTCGGCACCAGGTATGAAGACGTCCTCGGCGGGCCCGGCGTCCGGCAGCGTGATCGACAGGGAGTCGACCGCCGGAAACGTGGTGCCGTCCTTCAGTCGACCGTTGCCGGCCAGCCGGCCTCGCGTCGCCACGCGGACGTAGGCCACTCCGCTGCCATCGGGCCCATCGGTCGCCTCGAGCACCAGCGTCGCGTTGGGGCCCACCAGGGGCAGGCCGTCCTGCTCGCCGATCACGCTCGACGACGCGAACGCGACCCTGCCGGCCGGCGGCGATTCGTCGATCCAGGGACGCAGTCCGAAGCGCAGGGCCGACCAGAGGTCAGGGCGCGAACCCTCGTAGCCGAGCGCCCAGACGCCCACGCCACGGAGTCCCTTGCGCAGGGCGAAGCGGGTCTTGGCCAGCATGCTGTCGACGTCGTCATACCACAGCTGTCGCCAGCTGAGCGGACAGGTCGCACAGGAGCGCGAGCGATAGACGGTCCAAGCGGACGCCTGTTCGCGATCGTAGCGCCGACCCGCCGAGGCAGCCCGGGGCACCGACGTGCGGTAGGTCGCCGTCGACGGCGGGATGTAGCGTTCGCTCTTGCGGGTGCGGGAGCCGGGTTCATCGCTCCTGGTCGACCACGCCCGGCCGTACCAGGGCAGGGCCAGGATGATCCGGTCGCGGGAAGCCCGCGCCAGTGCACGCTCGACCGACTCGCGCAGATCGAGCCCATCGGGATCGCGCAGCGGCGCCACCGAGCCGGCGACGCGACTCCCTGAGGTGCGGTATTCGTAGCCCATCAGGACCGCCGCGTCGGCGGCGCCGTCCGCCAGCAGCCGCCGCAGCGGGAAGCTATCCACGTCCGGCGTGAGGTCGAACGTGAGCTGCAGCGATGGGTCGGCGGCATCAAGCGCCTGACGCAGCTCCCGCACAAGTCGCACGAAGCCGCTCCGAACCGCCGCCGGAAGCGGCTCGAAATCGAGGTTGACGCCGTCAGCGCCGGCAGCGGTGACGACCTCGACGATCTCGCCGGCCAGCTGCGCCCGGGCCTCGGGATCCCGGAGCAGCTTCTTCGTTGCCCGCTTGTCGGTCAGGGTCCACGAGAAGCGCTCCACGACGAGCACGACTCGGACTCCACGGGCCTGTGCCCGCGCCCGGAGCGCGGTCGACTCCTGGCTCGTCCAGCCGGCCCATCCCGGCGTGGCCTCGCCGTCCACCTCGCGCAGGAGACGTCCGTCGCGTCCGGCCTCCACGCCGAACCAGGCCAGCGTCGTCAGCGAGTCCAGATCGAGCTCGTTCGCTCGACCCAGCTCCCAGTAGGGCAGGAAGCCGAAGACCTCGCGCTCGTCCAGACGTTCGAGTGCGGCGTCGGCGGCGGGCACGCCCGACCCGAGCACGAGCGCGAGCGCGGCTGCGATGACGAACCGGCGCCACATCGAGGAGGGGACCACGGCCCGCCCGATCAACGAGCCGGCATCGACTAGCGCCCGAGGACCGAGCGGACCGCGGCCACGACGTCGTCGTGGATGCCGGCGGCGGTCACCACCGCGCCCCGGTTGTTGGTCATGCGCTGGCCGGTGGTGATGTCGAAGGGCGCCCCCTCCACGTCCGAGACCCGCCCGCCGGCCTCTTCGACCACGAGCGTGCCTGCCGCGTGGTCCCACACGTTCTCGCGATAGTCGCCGCGCGGCACGCGCAGATAGATGGACGCGTCGCCGCGGGCCACCATGGCGTACTTGGTCTGGGAGTCGAGCCGGACCGGCTCGGCGGTGATGCCCAGGGCGGCGCCGATACGCGCGGCCTCTGACTGGTCAGAATGCGCGGCTTCCA
>JASFQX010000438.1:0-3033 GCA_050115215.1 Chloroflexota bacterium | reverse complement strand
CGACCAGCGTGCCTTCGAGGCGCTCGCGACCGCCGACCATGCCCGCCTGTATCGGGTGGCTTACGGCATCCTCCGCGAGCGCCAATCGGCCGAGGATGCCACGCAGCAGGCGCTGCTCGACATCTGGCGCGACATCCGACGGTTGCGCGAACCGGCCAAGTACGAGGGCTGGTCGTATCGACTGCTCGTGCACGCCTGTGGCCGCGAGGCAAGACGCACTCCAGACTGGCTGCCGGACGAGGCGATACCACCGGAGCGACAACCGCTATCGGCCGACGAGCACAGCGCCGTCCTCGACCGCGACGAACTGGAGCGAGGCTTCCAGCGACTCTCGGTGGAGCACCGGGCCGTCGTCGTCCTCCGCTACCTGCTGGACCTCACACCGGAGCGTATCGCCGAGGTGCTCGGCATCCCGCGACGGACGGTCTACTCGCGGCTGAAGCGAGCGATGCCCGCGATGCGAGCGGCACTAGACGCGGACGCACGAGAGGTCGCGCCTGACCGACGACGGAAGGAGGCGCTGCGATGACAGACGAGCGTCAGTCCGGCCTCTTGTTCGAGTCGTGGCTGAAGGGCACGGACCCGACGCCGCCCGATGCGAGTCGGAGCGTCGCCCGGGTCATGGACAAGGTGCCGCAGGTTCGCCAGCGTGGTCGCTGGTGGCCGCTGCCGGCGTTCGACCGCCCGGTGTCCACGTTCCCCGGTTGGGAACTGGCCCCTGCCCCCATCCCAGCGACGAACGGGCGACAGCCCGCAAGGGGGTTCACGATGCTCTCCGCAGTCAAGTTCGTGGTCGCTGGCGTCATCGTCTCGCTGTTCGGCGGCTTCCTGCTGGCTGGCATCCTCACCACACCACAAGGGGATGAAGTGGTCCCGGCAGCCGTGACCGAGTCACCCTCACCGCTGACGACCGAGGACTTGCTCTCGGGCATGGTCACCGAGGAGGTCGATCCCGGGGTCTTCCGTATCGTCAATGACGGCGTGCGGGACCTCTCGTATCCGGTGGAGTTCCGCCTCGGCGAGGAACCGGTGTTCGAGGATCCCTTGACCTCCCCTCCCTACCGAGAGGTCGCTCCTGACGGCTCGCTCTGGAGCCTGGGCCCCGTCGCTGACGACCGTAGCGGCATCTCCTCGTTCGATGGCGACCGATGGACAGTGCGGGCGACCACGACCGACGGTCTATCCGCCCTGGCCGTCGGACCCGACGGCACGGTCTGGGTGGTGGCGGAGGACCACAACAAGCACTGCTCCGACGTCGAGGATGACGCCTGCTACGGCACCGTCCTCCTTCGGCTCGAAGACGACGGCTCCCTCACGACCATCGAGGACTGGGCCGATGTCCACGACGGCGAGGCGGCGTGGCATCACCTGGCGGTGTCACCCGATGGCGACGTGTGGCTCGTCGGCGCGCAGCGCGTCACTGCTGTGTCCGAAGGGAAGGCCGAGGTGCTGTTGCGCTTCGATGGCGAGGGATGGGAAGCCATCCCCGGTCCTGAGGGATGGAACCCCGGCGACATGGGTCGGTACTTCGACGTCGGTCCGGATGGCGCGCTGTGGGTGAAGACCCACGAGACGGGCGGCCTCGCCCGCTTCGATGACCGGGGCTGGACCACGCTCACCGAACCCGATGGCCTCCAGCGGTGGGGCGACACGGGCTTCTCACTCACGGACCTGATCAGCGTGGCCGCCGACGGCAGCCTCTGGCTCACCGGCAGCCCTGCCGAACCTGGCGGCGGCGTGACCCGCTACCACGGCACGACGACGTCCTCATACCTGGTGGGGTCCTGCATCAACGACCTCGCGACCGCTCCCGATGGCAGAGTCTGGCTGGGGGCCAATGATTGCGTCGGCGGCCCGATCCACACCTATGTCATCGCCCCCGAGGCCACCGAGCCACCGTCGGTCGAGGAGGCGACCGTCACCGACAGGGCAACCAAGACCACTGACTTGCTCTCGGGCATGGTCACCGAGGAGGTCGAGCCGGGGGTCTACCGAGTCGTGAATGACGGCGTGCGGGACCACTCCTATCCGGAAGGTGGGTGGGGTGTCCCCGTCTTGGAGGTGGATGTCCTCCCGGACGGGAGCGTCTGGCTTTCGCACGGTGTCGTCGAGCCGGGCGACCTGTACCACCTCGGCGAGGAACCGGAGTTCGTGGACATCGCCGCCGGGTCCCTCTACCGGGAAGTCGCTCCCGACGGCACGCTCTGGGCCATCGGCGATGCCGTGTACGACCCTCGGGGCATCTTCTCGTTCGATGGCGAGCGGTGGACGGAGCGGGCGACCGCCACCGACGACCTCTCGGCGCTGGCCGTCGGACCCGACGGTTCGGTCTGGGTAGCGGCGGACGACGCGGACAAGCACTGCCCCGACATCGAGGCTGATGCATGCTCCGGCACCACGCTCCTTCGGCTCGAAGACGACGGCTCCCTCGCGACCATCGAGGACTGGGCTGATGTCTACGACGGTGATGCCACATGGCCCCAGCAACTGGCGGTGTCACCCAACGGCGACCTCTGGCTCGTCGGCATGGTGCGTGTGCTGCTCCACTACGACGGCGAGGGGTGGGAGGCCATCCCGGGCCCCGATGGATGGGACCCTGGCATGAGGGGCCGGTCCCTCGAATTCGCTCCCGACGGCACGATGTGGATGAAGGTCAACGGTGCTGGCGATCTCGCCCGCTTCGACGACCCGGGCTGGACCACCTACACGAAGGCCGATGGCGTCCAGCCGTGGGGCCAGACGGACTGGGGTTCCATGGACGTGCTCGACATCGCCGCCGATGGCAGTCTCTGGCTCCTCGGCAGCCCCGCCGAAGACGGCTCTGGCGGTGGTGTGGCGCACTACCACGACACGACGTGGACCACCTACTTGGCCGACCACTACATCCACGACTTCGACATCGCCCCGGACGGCGGCGTCTGGGTGGGAGCCAACCTCTACCGCTGGGAGCCGGACGACGAGACGACTACCAAGGGTTCGGTCGGCCTTTACGTCATCACGCCCGAGGCCGTGGCGGGTAGAGAGCAGTGAGGG
>JASFQX010000437.1:0-3041 GCA_050115215.1 Chloroflexota bacterium | reverse complement strand
CACGAGCCGCAGCAGGGCACTGCGTGTTACGGCACGGTCTGTGTCTGGCACCTGGTGAACAACCAGGCTGGGCCCAAGCCCCACGATTTTGGTCTCTACAACCTCGACCTCGACAACGGGGACGTCATCGGCGTCGAGACGAAGGACCTGCGCAGCGTCGTCCACTTCTGGGTGACGACCAGGCGGGTCGCTGGAGGATCGCCGCAAGTCCTGAACTTCGTCGAGACCGGCAATCCTGGCAGGCTCGTCATCTCGGACTACTACTGCACCTGCGGCTGCGATTGCGGCTGCGGCTAGCGCCATCGAGCGACTAGCAGTCAGATCGCCCGTCCCGCAAGGGGCGGGCGATCTGCATGTGCAGAAACGAGTGCGAGCGGTCGTCGCCCGCACAGGCACCGTCAGACGATCGTCATCAACGGCTGCGACCATCATGCGCGGCGGGGCCGACGCGCGTGCTGATTGCACCCGTGCGGTCCAGACGCCGGCCAGGGCAACGACCGCTGACGCAGCAGGAAAGGAACGGCATTGCGGCTGATCACGGAGTTCTTCGCGTCGGTGCCCTGGTTCCTGCCCGGTATCGTGGTGTGGGCACCGGCCGCGCTGGTCCTGACGCCCTCCCTGGCGCGAGCGCTGCATTCGAGCCGGCCGGTGGTCTTCGTCATGCTGGTCTCGTTCGGCGGGATCATCCTGGCGGCCCTCACACCCACCGCCGTGGCGCTCTCCGGATCGGGCGTCCCGAACGAGGTCTGCAGCCTCGATCGAGTGGGTCTGCCACCCGTGGCGGAGCTGACATCCGTCCACGACACCCTGCGCAACGTGCTCCTCTTCGTGCCGCTCGGAGTCTCGCTCGGCCTGCTGGCCAGGACCCGACGCGCGGCGATCCTGGTCGGGCTGGCCTACGCGCTGCCCTTCGCCATCGAGGCGGTCCAGCTCGCGGTGCCCTCGATGGGTCGCGGCTGCCAGAGCGCGGACGTCATCGACAACGCCATCGGGCTGACCATCGGTCTGGTCATCGGAGCGACGATGCGCCAGGCGGTCACGTGGTGGTCGGGCCGGTCCGGCGGCCCAGCGGCTGCGTAGCGCCCTCGTCGCCCGCGGCACGCGGCCACGCTCGCGGGCAAACATGCAGCGCCCGCGACCCGAAACCGGTGCCCGCAGGCCACGTTCGGCCGCCCGGGCCGGGCGCCCTCCGGCCCACAAGGGGCAGCATGTAGCACTATCCGACCAGCAAGAGGAAGGATCAGCAGCCAGATCGATGCCCACGCCTGACCGCGAACGCTCACCCATCGCCGCCCCCATCGGCCCGGCGATGCCAGGCTCCGTCGCCGCACGACCGAGCACGTGTCCGGCCACGGCCCGCGTTCACGCCGACACACCATGAGCTTCCTGGACCTGCGACCGACGGACGCTCCGGCCCTGGTCGATGCCACCGACCGCAGCACGACCTCGTTCCGGCAGCTGCTCGAGGATGCCGGCCGGGTGCAGCGAACGCTGCCCGACGACAAGCGGCTGGTGTTCCTTCGCAGCCGCAACGATCGCTTCACGGCCACGACCTACCTCGCGACCCAGCTCGGCGGGCACGCGCTGGCGCTGCTGGACGGCACCAAGCCCCTGGCCAGCCAGGCGGACACGCTCGCGCGCTACCGTCCCGACGTCGTCGCCGGCCCGGAGGGCACGGCAGCGGAGCTGGCGGACCTCGGCATGGTCCCCGGCGAGGTCCACCGGCAGAGCGGTGGAGAGCTGGTCTCGATGGACCCGGGGGCCGAAGACCGCCTCCACGCTGACCTGGCCCTGCTGCTGGGCACCTCGGGCACGACGGGAAGCAGCAAGTACGTTCGCCTGAGCCAGCGGAACATCGAAGCGAACGCCCGTGCCATCGCGGAGTACATCGGGATCGAGCCGCGCGATCGGCCCATCACCTCGCTGCCGCTGCACTACTCCTTCGGTCTCTCGGTGCTCAATAGCCACTGGCTCGCCGGTGCGGCGGTGGTGCTGACAAGCGAGAGCGTGGTCCAGGGGTCGTTCTGGACGACGGTCACGGAGCACCGCTGCACCAGCCTCGCCGGTGTGCCCTACACCTACCAGCTGCTGGAGCGGGTCGGCTACCGCGACATGGACCTGCCCTCGGTCGACACCATGCAGCAGGCTGGTGGCGCCCTGGACCGCTCGCTGACGCAACGCTACAGTGAGCACATGGGGGCCAAGGGCGGCCGGCTGTTCGTGATGTACGGACAGACCGAGGCGACCGCCCGCATCGCCTACGTGCCACCCGAGCGCCTGCCCGAGAAGCTCGGCTCCGCCGGCCGTGCCATTCCCGGCGGCACCCTGCGCATCGATGGCGCCGGCAGCAGCTCGAACGACCGCCCGGCCAGCGGCGAGGTCATCTACGAGGGGCCGAACGTGATGATGGGGTATGCCACGCAGCGGGCAGACCTGGCCGCAGGCGACGAGCTGGGGGGCGTCCTTCGGACGGGCGACATCGGTTATCTCGACGACGACGGCTACCTGTTCCTGACCGGACGCAGCAAACGCATCGCCAAGGTCTTCGGCCTGCGCATCAACCTCGACGAGGTCGAGCTCATGCTCCGCGAACACGGCCCTGCCGCGGTGGTCGCGGGCGACGAGAGCCTCCGGGGCTTCTGTGGCTTCGGGACCGATGACAGCGTCCTCGAGTTGAAGAGCAGCCTGAGTCGCCGGCTGCAGCTCCATCCCAGCGCCCTGGACCTCCGGCGCGTGGACAGCCTCCCGGTCACCAGCTCGGGCAAGATCGACTATCGGGAGGTCGAGCGGTGGGTGCGGGATGGCGCGTGAGCGAGGAGACACGACGGTGAAGCAGATCCCCATGGCGCAGCCGGACATCGGTGATCGCGAGCGCGAGCTCGTGGGGCAGGTGCTCGACAGCGGCACGCTGGCGCTCGGCCCCATGGCCACGCGCTTCGAGCAGGGCCTCGCCGAGATGGCCGGGCGTCGCTTCGGCGTCAGCTGCAGCAGCGGGACGGCCGGCCTGCACATGGTCGTCCGCTCCCTCGGCATCGGCGAGG
>JASFQX010000436.1:0-3042 GCA_050115215.1 Chloroflexota bacterium | reverse complement strand
CCGGCCGGCGCGGCCGTCGCGGCCCCAGCAACGCCGAACGGCGTGATCTCGACGAACCCACCGAGAGCGGTCTCACGCGCCTGACGGGCATCCCCTGGGGCCGGCTCTTCTCGTACCTGCGACCACATCTCAGGCTGTTCGCGGTGGCCATCGTGGCCCTGCTCGTCTCGACCGGCTTCGGGTTGCTGCTGCCGCTGGTCATCGGCAGCCTGGTCAACGAGGTCGTCACCGCGGGCGACGCAGCGGGACTCGATCGCATCCTGCTTGCGCTCGTGGGCATCACGCTGGTGCTCGCCGTCGCCGGCTTCGCCCAGACCTGGTCGCTGGGCGTCGTCGGCGAGCGCATCGTGGCCCGGCTGCGCGCGGAGGTCTTCGACCGTCTCGTCACGCTGGAGCTCGACTTCTACGTTCGCCGCCGGGTCGGCGAGCTCATCTCGCGCCTGTCCAGCGACGTCACCCAGGTGCGGGTGATGCTGACGCAGACGCTGACCTCGCTGCTCTCGTCGGTGCTGAGCCTGGTCGGCTCGATCATCGTGCTCTTCCTGCTGAGCCCCGACCTGCTGGTGGTGGTCCTGGTGCTGGCCCCGGCCATCGTCATCATCGCGGTCGTCTTCGCCCGCCCGCTGCGCCGGCTCAGCACGCGCGTGCAGGACTCGATCGCCGCCTCCACGACCACGGCGGAGGAGGCGCTCAGCGGCATCCGCGTGGTCAAGTCGTTCGGTCGCGAGGAGTGGGAGCGGCATCGCTACGCGGGGGACCTGCGCGGCGTCGTGAGCATGGCCACGCGGCTGGTGACCTACCGTGGACTCTTCGGCTCGATGATGCTCATCCTCGGCTTCGGCACGCTCATCGTCCTGCTCTGGTTCACCGGCCACCGGGTCATCGAGGGCACGATCACGCTGGGTGCGCTGACGGCGTTCCTGCTCTACGGCATCAGCATCGGCACCAGCCTCTCGAGCATCGCCGGCATCTACGGTCAGTTCCAGGAGGGCTCCGGCGCGGTCGTGCGGGTGTTCGAGATCATCGACGAGCGACCGACCATCCGTGACACCAGGGGAGCCGCCGAGCTGCAGGTCAGCGGGGGCGCGGTCTCCTTCGAAGCTGTCACCTTCGGCTATGAGGACGAGCGGGCGGTGCTGCGAGATATCTCCCTGGACATCGCTCCCGGCGAGGTGCTCGCGGTCGTGGGGCCGTCGGGCGCTGGCAAGACCACCTTCTGCAACCTCATCCCGCGCTTGTGGGACGCGACCGACGGCCGCGTGCTGATCGACGGCCAGGACGTCCGTGACGTCCGCCTGCGCTCCCTGCGCGAGGCCATCTCGCTGGTGCCGCAGGATGCCACCATCTTCGGCGGCACGGTGGAGGAGAACATCCGCTACGGTCGCCTCGATGCGACCGACGAGGAGCTGGAGGCGGCCGCTCGCGCCGCCAACGCCCACGACTTCATCAGCGCGCTCCCCGACGGCTACCAGACCGTCGTGGGCGACCGCGGCACGCGCCTCTCGGGTGGTCAGCGTCAGCGCGTGGCCATCGCTCGCGCGATCGTGAAGGACGCGCCCATCCTCATCCTCGACGAGGCCACCAGCTCGCTGGACAACGAATCGGAGCGACTGGTGCAGGGGGCGCTGGCGCGGCTGATGGAGGACCGCACGACCGTGGTCGTGGCCCACCGGCTCTCGACCATCCGAGCGGCCGACCGCATCGCGGTGCTCGACGACGGCTGGCTGCTGGAGCTGGGCACGCACCAGGAGCTCATCGAGGCCGACGGTCTGTACGCCCACCTCTGGCGGCTGCAGGCCAGCGAGCGCCCGCTGGCCACGGAGCCGCCGCTTGCCGCGGAGGTGGGTGCGACACGCTAGGGGCCGCTCCGCCATGCCCCCAGCCGCCGTGGACGGAACGTCGCTGCGCGCGCGGTCTACGATGCGGCGATGGCCTCTCAGCGGACGCTGCCGCGCTCATCCCTGCCCGCCACCGCCAGCGGGACCAACGTGCACGCCTACACCCTGCTCGACTGGGGTCTGCTCGCGGCCATCGCGCTGATCTGGGGCTCGTCCTTCCTGTTCATGGAGATCGGCCTGCGCTCCTTCGCGCCGGGCGTGATCACGCTGGCGCGGGTGGCACTGGGCGCGGGCACGCTGGCGCTGTTCGCGCGAGCGCGGGCCCCGGTCGAGCGCGACGACTGGCCGCGCCTGGCCTTCCTGGGGCTCATCTGGATCGCCGTCCCGCTGCTCATCTTCCCGGTGGCCCAGCAATGGACGACGTCGAGCGTGACCGGGATGATCAACGGGGCGATGCCCGTCTTCACCGCGCTGTGGGCCACGTACCTCATGCGCCGGCTGCCGGGCTGGCGGCAGCTCCTGGGCATCGTCCTCGGGTTCGCAGGCATCCTGCTCGTGTTCCTGCCCGAGCTCGAGGCTGGCGCGGACCAGCTGCTGGGCGCGTCGCTGGTGGTCGTGGCCGTGGCCTTCTACGGCCTGGCGGCAAACCTCTCGGTGCCGCTGTCGCAGAAGTACGGATCGCTGCCGGTCGTCTTCCGCGCACAGCTGGCGGCCCTCGCCATCGTCACGCCCATCGGCCTGCTGCAGCTGCCCGGCTCCAGCTGGTCCTGGGAATCGGCGCTGGCGATGCTCCCGCTGGGCATGCTCGGGACAGGTGCGGCCTTCGTCTTCATGGCCACGCTGACCGGTCGTGTGGGCGGGACCCGGGCCTCGGTGGCCATCTACTTCCTGCCCATCGTGGCCATCGCGCTGGGCGTGGTCATCCTCGGCGAGGCCGTGGCCCCGGTCGCGCTGGCTGGCGTGGCCCTGGTGATGGCGGGGGCCTGGATCGCGTCGCGCCGGGAGTCATGACCGGGCCGGGCGGCTCACCCGCCGCGCCCCGAGCTCGGCGCATGGTCCTCAGCCCGCGGCGCTGCCCTCCAGCGGATAGCCGGCGGCGTGCCAGTCCGCGTGACTGGAGCAGCGTGAAGGCACGCCCGTGCCGGTGTATCGTGTTGACACCCAAGCAGCGCCATGCATCATTGGGCGTCGGGCGGAACACCGC
>JASFQX010000435.1:0-3047 GCA_050115215.1 Chloroflexota bacterium | reverse complement strand
ATGAGCGGGAGCATGGGTGTGGCGTACCTCCAGGGCAGCAGCCTGCCCGTTCAGCCCCCGCCTGACAAGCCCCCGAGACAACGACGAGGCACACTGCAACCGATGGTGCTCGTGCGTTGTTCCTGTCTGCGTGTGTGCTGAGTGCCCGCGATCGCTGGCTGACGATCTCGACGCGGCCTTCCCGGAGTTCCTAGCCCACTACCAGGACCTTGTCTTCGGCATCGCCCTGCGCTCGACGAAACGACCGGCCGACGCTGAGGAGCTGGCACAGGATGCGTTCGTCCGCGCCTACCGGGCACTGGTCGACTATGACGACGCCCGCATCCGCGAGCTGCGACCACGTGGCTGGCTGGCCGCCATCGTCGGCAACCTGGCGCGCAACCGGGCCCGTCGCAAGGCACCGCCGACCACCGGGCTCGAGGGCCTGGCCGAGCTTCGGGCGGACGAGTCCCCGGGACCCGAGCGAGTGGCCGAGCGGCGCGAGTCAGCGGCCCTGTGGCAAGCCCGACTGGCGGCTCTGCCGGCCCGCTATCGACGCGCCGTGGAGCTGCGCCACGTGAGCGGGTTGTCGTACCCCGAGCTGGCGGAGGCGCTGGACCGGCCCGTGGGCACGGTCAAGTCGGACGTTCATCGCGGTGTCCGACTGTTGCGCGAGTCGCTCACACCGGACGAGATCGAACGAAGCCGCGAGGTGGCACGATGACAGCGGACATGCGGGAGGCACGAGCGATGGTCAAGGCACTGCGGTCGACCCAGGCCCCGGCGCCGGATGGGTTGGCGCCGTCGGTCATGGCGGAGGTTGGCCTGTTGGACACCTGGACCCAGATCGAGGGCCCCATCGGGCCGCTGTTCGTGGCCTGGGGCAGGAGCGGCATCACCGCTGCCGAACGCGCGGGCGATCCCGCCGGCTTCGAGACCGAGTACGAGCTGCGCCACGGTCGTCCGCTGCGACGGGTGGCGGCGATGCCGCGGGCCATGCTGGCGCAGATCCATCGGCGGTTCGCCGGCGAGCGCACTGACGGACCGGCGCTCGACCTGGGCACGCTCACGGACTTCGAACAGGCCGTGCTGCGCAAGACGCTGGAGATCCCCTACGGAGAGGTGCGGCCCTATTCCTGGGTCGCGCGCGAGATCGGGCGGCCGCGGGCGGTTCGCGCCGTGGGCTCGGCGCTGGCCGGCAATCCGATCACCTTCGTCATCCCCTGCCATCGGGTGGTCCGGGCCGACGGACACATCGGCAACTACGGCGCCGGCGGTCCTGAGGCCAAGCGCGAGGTCCTGGAGCTGGAGGGGGTCGACACCGAGCAGCTGGAGCGGACCGCGAGCCGCGGCGTGCGCTACACCGGCTCCGACAGCACCAGCATCTATTGCTACCCCTCCTGCCGGCACGCGCGGTGCACCTCGGCGCAGCATGAGGTGCGTTTCCACAGCGCGCAGGAGGCACGGGCGGCGGGCTACCGTCCGTGCAAGGTCTGCCGGCCGCTCGAAGGCACGCCCTTCGCGGCCTAGTGCCCCGCTAGGCTAGGCGGGCTTGCGGGCCACGGCGCTGACCAGCGGTCCGCGGACCTCGAAGGCCGTGTCGGGCAGCGTCGCCCAGCGGGCCCGGATGGCGCTCCGCAGACGCTGACGGGTCGGGTCGTCGAGGGCCCCGAACCGCTCGTGATCGTCGAAGTGCTCCTTGAACGCAAGGTAGCCATCGAGTGACCAGGCGTGGTGCAGCTCATCGGGCCGCACATCCACGTCGGCGAAGCCCGCGGACGCCAGCTCCCCGCGCGCCTGCTCGAGGGTCTCGTAGTCCGTGGGGCGAGCTGACCGGCAGCCGGCGCCCGCGGCCTCCTGTCCGAACGCAGCCAGGACCTCCTCGTAGGCGTCATCGGCGGCGAGGCTGAGCTCGGCCGCCAGCCAGGTGACGAAGCCGACGGTGCCCCCCGGGCGCAACACCCGCCATGCCTCGCGCAACAGTCGGGGCCGGTCGTGCACCACCTGCAGCACGAACGCCGACACCGCCAGGTCGACAGCCGCATCATCGAGCGGAAGGTCGAGGGCGTCGCCGGCCAGCCAGGTGAAGCGGTCCGGCTCAGGCTTGTCCACGTCGTGCGCCAGCCGGTAGCGAGCTACCGAGAGCATGCCGATCGAGGCGTCGAGGCCGATGACGCGTGCGCCTGGCCAGCGGCCAGCGGCCGCGAAGGTCAGCGAGCCGGTCCCGGCGCCGATATCGAGACAGGTCGTCGGCGACGTCTCGACCCGGTCGAGCAGCCGGCGGGCAGCCGCCGCCAGCACCGGCTCCCAGTAGCGCGCGTAGCGCAGGCTGTCCGGGTCAGGCCGGCGCTCGTTCACGGCCACGGCCCGGCCGTCGGACCGCTCAACGACCCTCGATGCTGAGCTGGTAGATGCTGCCGTCCAGCGTGACCAGGTAGAGCTCACCGGCGTCGTCCTCGCCGAAGGAGACGAAGCCCTGTGGCGCGTCGAAGAGCTGGTGGGCCGGGACCTGCACTCCCTCGTAGACCGCATCGGCGTCAAGACCCCAGATGATGCCGCTGGCGAAGTCGCTGAAGAAGTAGACGCCTTGCAACTCGGGGATGGCCTCGCCGCGGTAGACGTAGCCGCCGGTGATGGCCCGGTTGGGTGCGACCTTCTCGTAGGCGAAGACCGGCGGAGTGTAGAGCGCAGGGTCGCAGTCGGGCGCGTTGACCGGGTGGCAAGCGGACTCGCCCTCCACGTGCGACCAGCCGAAGTTCGGCGCCGCCCGGCCGTTCTTGACCGATCCGGCGCGAACGAGGTTGACCTCTTCCCAGCCCACCTGCTCGAGGTGGTCCTGGCCGACGTCGCCGATCCAGAAGTCACCGGTCTCGCGGTCGAAGCTGGCGCGGCGCGGGTCGCGCAGACCCCAGGCCCAGGTCTCGCGGGGGAAGCCACCCCTGGACCTGAGCTTGCCGTTCCTCACCTGCACGTAGGGGTTGTCGCGCGCGATCCCGTCCGTGCGGGCGACGTCCAGGCGCAGCACCTTGGACAGGCGTGTCCGCGGGCTCTGTCCGTTGCCGTTGGGG
>JASFQX010000434.1:0-3050 GCA_050115215.1 Chloroflexota bacterium | reverse complement strand
GCCCCGACGCCGGGCCTCGGCGTAGAGCCGCTCACCGAAGCCGTAGACACGGACATCGCGGTAGAGGACGGTCACCTGCGCGGAGGGGTTGAGATCGAGAAGACGCAGCGCGTTCTTGAACGCCTGCGTGCAGCAGATGCGGCCGCAGTAGCGCTCGGCCGGGCCCACGCACTGGATCATCGTCACCGCATCGGGCAGGGTGCGGTCGGCCGGCGGATCGGCCAGCCAGGCTTCGAGCTCCTGCTGCGTGACGATGCGCGGGTCGGTCCCGTAGCGGTACTCATCGCCGCGGTACTCCTGGCCCCCCGTGGCGACGATGGTGACGCCGTGCTCGATCTGGCTGCCGTCGCTCAGTCGGCTGCTGAAGTTGCCCACGAAGCCCGTGGTGTCGAGCAGCTCGGTCTCGAGGTGCACGTCGATGAGGGCCGCCTGGTCCACCTTGCCCACCGTCTGCGCGAGGTAAGCCTGCGGGTCGGCCGTGGCATCGGCGGTGTAGGCCACGTGGCGCAGGTTGCCGCCGAGGTGGGCTTCGCGCTCGACGAGGTGCACCGGGAAACCCTGTTCGGCCAGCGTGAGCGCCGCGGTCATGCCGGCGGGACCACCGCCGATGACCAGCGCCGAGTGCTCGACCTTCACCGGCACCGTGTGCAGGGGCTCGAGGGCCGTGGCGCGCGCGGTGGCCATGCTCACCAGCTCCTTGGCCTTCGATGTCGCCGCGGCCCGATCATGCGAGTGCACCCACGAGCACTGGTTGCGGATATTGGCCATCTCGAAGAGGTAGGGGTTGAGCCCGGCGGCCCGGATCGAATCCTGGAACAGCGGCTCATGCGTGCGTGGCGTGCAGCTCGCGACCACGACGCGGTTGAGACCCTTCTCCGTGACACGCTCGGTGATGGCGGCGATGGAATCCTGCGAGCAGGCGTAGAGCAGGCTCTCGGCATGCGCCACGTGGGGCAGCGCGCCGGCGTGATCGGCCACGGCCGGCACGTCCAGGAAGCCGCCGATGTTGGAGCCGCAGTTGCAGACGAAGACGCCCACGCGGGCCGGCTCGTCGGTCACGTCACGCTCCGGCGGATACTCACGCTCACGCGCCAGCGATCCGCGTGCCCCGGCCAGCAGAGCCCCCGCCTGGGCCGCCGCCCCGGATGCATCGACCACGGTCTCGGGGATGTCCTTGGGCTCGCGGAAGGGCCCCACGGCGAAGATGCCCGGACGCGAGGTCTGGAGCGGATCGAAGCGCACGGTGGAGCAGAAGCCGTAGGCATCGAGCTCCACGCCCAGGTCGCGGCCCAGGCGGCGGACGCTGGGCGACATCTCCATGCCTACCGAGAGCACGACCAGGTCGAACGGCTCTTGAACCAGCTCCGAGGCGCCGCCGTTCCCGTCATCGAGGCCGGCATGCCAGCGCACCAGCAGGCGATCCGTGCCCGGCTCCTGGCGCAGGCCGGAGATCCGGCAGCGGTGGTACCGCACCCCGTAGGCCTGCTCGGCGCGCCGGTAGTACTCCTCATAGCCCTTGCTGTAGGCGCGCATATCCATCATGAAGATGTGCACGTCCGTGTCGGGCTCGTGCTCCTTGGCCATGATGGCTTCCTTGGCCGCGTACATGCAGCAGACGGCGGAGCAGTAGTCATGTGCCTGGTCGCGCGAGCCGATGCACTGCAGGAACGCGATCCGGCGCGGCCGCTCGCCGTCCGACGGGCGACGGACGTGGCCGGCCGTGGGACCGGACGCCGACAGCAGCCGCTCGAACTGGAGCGAGGTCACGACGTTGGGGAAACGTCCGAAGCCGAACTCCTCGGAGAGCTCGGCGTGGTACGGCTCATAGCCGGGTGCGAGGATGACGGCACCGACGGGCACGGTCTCGGTGTGCTCCACCTCGTCGTGGTTGATGGCCTTGGCGCCGCACACGTAGGTGCACGAGAGGCACTCCGAGCAGATGCCGCAGGCCAGGCAGCGGCCGGCCTCGGCCCGGGCCTCGGCCTCGCTGTAGCCGCGCTCCACCTCGCTGAAGCTGGCCCGCCGCTCATCGGCCCGGATCATGGGCATGGGCACGCGAGGCGCCACCTGGATCTCGCCGCGGAGCACCCGCTCCTGCACCTCTGACGGCGTCATCTTGACCACCGGCAGGTCCAGCGCGAACCTCGGTTCGAGCGGCTGACCGGAGAGGTAGCGATGGATGGTGGCCGAGACCTGGTGGCCCGCCGCCACGGCCTCGATGACGAAGGCGGTGCCGGTGGCGGCGTCGCCGGCGGCGAAGACGCCCGCTCGCGAGGCCGCATAGGTGCTGGGGTCGATGGCGATGGTCTGCTGGGCCGTGACACCGACGCCCGCGTCGTCGGGGACGAAGGCCAGGCCGGCCCGCTGGCCGATGGAGAAGATGACCGTGTCGCAGTCGATGACGTGCTCGGAGCCGGGCGCGGTCTCGAGCGTGAGCTGACCCTCCGCATCGAACTCCATGAACGTCACGTCGAGGCACTCGAGGCCGGTCACGCGCCCCGCCTCGTCGCGGATGCGCACGAAGGAGCGGGCCGGGTACAGCTGCACGCCCTCCTCCTCCGCCTCGGCGATCTCCCAGGCATGCGCGGGCATCTGGTCGCGTGCCTCCAGGCAGGCCATCGACACCGCGCTGGCCCCGAGCCGCACAGCGGTGCGGGCGCAGTCGATGGCGACGTTGCCGCCGCCCAGGACCACGACCCGCCGACCTGCGATCTTCTGGTGGACGTCCTGGGCACCCTGGCCCAGCTCGGCCAGGCGCACGTCCCGCAGGAACTGCGTGTTCACGAGCACGTCGGGCAGATCCGCACCCGGGATGGGCAGCTTCTTGCCCTCGTGCGCACCGACCGCGATGAGCACCGCCTCGAACCCCTGCTCGAAGAGCCCGTCGATGTCGTCGATGGTCGTCTCCAGGCGCAGGTCCACGCCCAGGTCCAGGATGTCCTGGACCTCGCGGTCGACGATGGCGGCCGGGAGCCGGTACTCGGGGACGCCCACGCGCAGCATGCCGCCGGCCACCGGCAGGGTCTCGAACACGGTCACCCCGTAGACCT
>JASFQX010000433.1:0-3056 GCA_050115215.1 Chloroflexota bacterium | reverse complement strand
AATCTGACGACCCACGTATCATCGGTCCAGGCCACAGCAGGAGGAGAATGTCCATGAGGATCGGAAACATCCAGAAGGGTCGCTTCGGCGTGGCGGTCGCCGCCACGGCGCTGGTGGCCACAGCACTCCCTGGCGCCGCTGTGGCGCAGGAGCCCGTGCAAGTCTGCGAGCTGGCCTACTACACGGGCGGGTTCGCGGACTACGGACCGGCGCTGACCAACGACGTGCGCTTCGCCGTCGAGGATGTCGTCAACACCGACCCACCCTTGGGCCGCACGTGGGAGCTCATCTCCGAGGACATCGGGGATAGCTTCGAGGGCGAGGCGGCAAAGAAGTGCATCGAGCAGCACGGTGCTGAGATCGTGGTGAGCATGGCACACCAGTACCGCAACTACCGCGACTACGCACGAGAGGTGTGGGCGGAGAACGACTCGCCGCTCGCTCCGACCGTGCACGGCGGTGCCATCCCCGCCAACCTCGGCGGCTCGGTCGAGGAGCCCCTCTTCCGGGCGCAGGGCAGTGACCAGGCGCTCGGAACGTTCGGAACGCTCTACGCAGAACAGATCGGCGCCGAAAACGTCGTGATCTTCGCCACCCAGATCGAGGGCTTCCAGCTCGCAGCAGACGCGAACCAGAAGGCCGCCGAGCTCCTTGGCCTCAACGTCGTGGACCGCATCGACGCGCCGGCCGAGCAGGCCTCCTATCGCGCCGAGGCGCAGCGAATCGCCGAGGCGGATCCGGACGCCGTCCTGGTCCAGGCAGGGTCGAACGAATCCGCCGCACTCATCAAGGCCGCCGACGAGGCCGGCCTCTCGCTCAACTGGGTCGGTGAGACCGGCTGGTCCGAGCCAGAGTTCATCGCCCAGCTCGGCAACGATGCCGTCGCGACGCAGCAGGGCATCGGCTTCGCATCCTACGCGGCCGACAGGTCGACACCGGCCTGGGAGTACTTCCAGCCCCTGTGGGACGGTCAAACGAACTGCGCCGAGGGCAACACCGAGTGTCCGCCCTACGACGCGAGCCAGCAGTATGCCTTCTCGACGTACGACCTCATCGTCCAGACGGCCCTTGCCGTCGAGGCCGGAGGTTCGTACAACGTCAGCGACTGGGTGCCGGCCATGCGCGCGGTCGGCGAGGCACCGGGCGAGGTGTGCTACACCTATCCTGACTGCCTGGCGCTCATCCGCGAAGGCAAGGACATCGACTATGAAGGTGTCACAGGCCCCGGCACGTTCAGTCCTGGCGGTGTGAACGCCGTCACCCCCGCGTACCTCCCGTTCATGGAGGACGGGTCGATCGGGGAGCCCGTGCTCCTCGATGCCGAGAAGGGCTTGCAGATCCTCGACGAGATCAAGACCGATGCGGTCTGCGACGACGACGGCGTCTGCACTTGGTAAGAGGCTGACGAGCGACTGACGCTCGACGTCTGAGCGAGGAGCCCCGCCGGGATCGCGGGGCTCCTCCTTCGTGTCTGGAGCCCCGAAGGTCAGTGGTCCTGCGCAGCCTCGATCTCGGCCATCGCGGTGTCCCAGGCTTCGGGATCGGCCAAGTCGGCCAGGTGGGCCACGACCGTCCTGATCTGAGCCATGCACCTCTCACGCCAGAGGCCACTGTCGATGAAGGCCTGGTGCTTGCCGGGCGCGCGCAGGTCGTAGCCGATGAGCTCGCGACAGTCGATCGCGCCATGCTCTCGCTCGAAGGCCTCCATCGTGCCGTGCACAAGCTCGCGGGCGACGGTCTTGGCCCGCTTGTGGTCTTCGATGCGCTGTTCGGCGAGCAGGCCCACGGCCAGGGCTGCGCCGGTGATGGCGCCGCAGGGACCGCCGCTGTAGGCCAGGCCGCCGTTGAGCGCGACGGCAGCGGCCGGATCGGTCGGAGCGTCGAGCCCGTAGACGCCCTTGAGCGTCATGAAGGTGGTCTCGGCACAGCCGTAGGGATGCTCCTCATCGAGGTAGTAGGCCTCGGCCTGGGCGATCGCGGTGGCCCGCAGTGATTCGCTTGCCGCCCGATCGGTCATCGCGTTCATGCCCTCCTGATCGTCCGGTCTCGCCTGAGACCGGCTTGACCATCGTGGCACGTCGTCGGCGGCTTCGTGAGACCCCTGATACTGGGCGCATGCTCGACGCCCGCCTCCCCCACCTGCCTGGCGACTGGGACGTCTGGGCCTTCACCGATCCCCACGGTGTGACTTCCGGGCTGCGCGCGGCACTGCACGAGGCCGGGCTCATCGACGACGACGGCCAGTGGGTCGCGCCGCCCCGCACCGCGCTCATCGGCTGCGGTGACTACATCGACCGCGGGGGCGACATCGCCGGCACCATCGCGCTGTTGCGGCGGCTGCAGCTCGAAGCGGCCAAGGCCGGGAGCGCGGTGCTGCTGGCGCGTGGCAACCACGAGGTCATGCCGTTGATGATCCGCCACGGTCGTCACGAGTGGCTCGAGACCTGGCTCGAGTACGGCGGTCGCGCCACGGTCGCCGCCTACGGTTGTGCCGAGGCCGAGGCGCACGATCCGGAGCGCGCGATGACCAGGCTCGAGCGCTGCGCCCCCGGCCTCTTCGACTGGTTCGGTTCGCTGCCCCAGGCGGTCCGCTGGCGGGACATCCTCTTCGTCCACGGTGGGCTCGCACCCGGGCACGGACCGGCTGACCTGGGGGTGAGCACCGACGAGCACCTGTGGGTGCGCTCGGGGTTCTTCGACACGCCCTGGGAGGCCGGCGACTTCGACGCCTACCGCGCGGCCGGTATCGAGCGGGTCGTGTTCGGCCACACGCCGCAGTGGACCGGGCCGACCTTCTACCACGAGGGTCGCTCGCTGGGCATCGACACCAACGCCGTGGGCAACCCGCGCATGCCCCGGGGTTCGGTCCAGGAGCTCACGCTCCTGGGGCTGCACGGCACGGGGACCTTTGACGACGCGCGCTTCGTGCGCGTTCCCACTGCCGACGCGCCCGACGCGCTCCGGCCGGACCGGCTCCACGAGACGTCCGCGGAACCCCCCTAGCAGCCGGCCTGCAGCTCCAGCGAACGCACGAGGGAGCTGCGTGCACGCTTGAG
>JASFQX010000432.1:0-3056 GCA_050115215.1 Chloroflexota bacterium | reverse complement strand
CATGACGCCGGCGAAGAGCGCGACCAGGATCTCCATCGCGTGCCTCCTCGTACCTCCGAATCGTACGGGTCCGCGCCACAGGATGCTAGGGTGTCGGGCCTCGACCGCGTCGCGGACGCGGTCCGCAGCCGACCCGGGGGACAGAACGCGAGGGGGACGTGAACCGACCGCCAACGCTCCGTCCGCTAATACCCGGGTGGTGGCGGCTGCTACCGCGTGGGTCCTGGGTACACGAGCACTCGGCTCAACGCCCCGTGGCGCACGACCACCACCGGTGGTGGGCTCGAGTATCAGATCGTGCAGATGGCCGGCTATGCGGCCGCGATCATCGATTCGTTCGGGGTCGGCTGGCTCATCGGCCGCGCGATCGTCAACCTCCTCGACTGGATGTACAGCGACTGACCGGAGGCCATGGCCCGGGCGGACAGGAGCTCGACATCGCCGGTCAGGCGGCAGGCAGCTCCCTATCGCCGGTCATGCCCGACCTGATGATGGCGCGCGCTTCGGCGTCGATGGCCGGGTCGGCCTCGGGTTGCTCATAGGCTTCCAGCAGCCGCTCGACTTCGGCCGTGGCCCGGGCCACGATGTCCAGCTCGCCCTTGGTCGTCCAGGCATCGCGAGCATCGCGGTCCCACACCGGACCGGGTAGGTAGAGCTCGGCGGGCCAGTGCGTCATGGTGTGTTCGGCCATGAGGGCGTGGCCCTCCTCCAGCATCTCGCGGATGATCTCGCTGGTGGGGATGTCGTCGAGCACGCGCACGTCGTGCTGGAAGTGCAGGACCTGGCCCACGATCTCGTCGTCGATGACCAGCTTGGGGATGCTGAACGTAAGCAGGTAATCGAGCATGCCGACGCCTGAGACCGAGTCAAGGCCCGACTGCACCGCCAGCAGGGCACCCATGGCTGTCTCCGCGCCCGCTTGCGCATCGAGTACCTTGCCTTCGCCAAAGCTGGTATAGGCCTGCGTCGGCATGCCCAGGTGCTTGCCCATGATGGAGCTGGCGTTGGTCAGCCGCAGCGCCTCGATGGCCGTCATGGGCGAGGTCGTGGTCTGCATGTGGAAGGCGGCGGCCGAACCGCCGAAGAGCGTGGGCGCGCCGGGCTTGACCAGCTGCGCCATGGTCACGCCGGCCAGCACCTCCGCGCTGTGGAAGGCGAGCGCTCCGAGCAGTGACACCGGGGCGTTGAGTGCCATGAGCGTGATGGGCACGATCTCCACCGGGATGCCGGCCTCGACGTAGTCGATGAGGTTCTGGGTGGAGTCCTCGTTGTAGGAGAACTGGCCCGCCGCGGTCACGGTGCAGATGGCCATGGGCCTGGCGGCGAGGTCATCCACGTCCCGGCGATAGAGGCTCATGAGGCGCACCAGCCGCGGCACGGCGTGCTCGCTGAAGGCGCCGGTGACGAATGCCTTGGTCGTGTAGCGCAGCAGGAGGTACAGCCGCCAGGCATCGGACACGATGGGCTCGATCTCGTGGCTGGAGAAGCTCGAGGCCAGCGTGCGTACGTGCTGCAGCTGATGGCCGACCTTGACGTAGTCGATGAAGTCGGCAGTGTTCGCCGCGCGATGCTGGCCGGTGCGGTGGTCGAGGATGTTGAGCCCGCTCGAGCCGGGAGCGAAGTGGCTGGTGCCCACGCCGAACTCGGCATACGGCTCGCCCGCGCGGTCGTAGAGCATGAAGCTGGACGGCACCGATTCGACAGCCGCGCGCACCTTGTCGGTCGGGAACAGCACGCGCCCGGTTGCCCGGTCGGACGTGAAGCCGGCGTCGAAGAGCCGCTCGCGCATGGCCTCGCCGGCGACACGCACGCCGACCTCCTCCAGGATACGGTGGGCCTCGGCCAGGACGATCTCGAGCTGTTCGTCGTCGAGGATGCGGATGGTCGGTCGCATTGGCTGGCACTCCCCGGGATGGGCGATCTTGCTCGCGTGGATCTGGGCGGGCTAGTGGCTGGCTGGGTGTCCGTCGGGTACGCGCTGGCACGCTTGTGGTCGGCGGGTGCGCAGTGGCTGGATGGTTGGCTCGGCGGGCACACGCGGGCTTGGGCAGGCTAGTGGCTGGATGGTTGACTCCGCGGATGGTCGGCGGGCGCAGGTTGGCTCGGCGGGTGCGCGCGTGGCTGGATGGTTGGCTCCGCTGGAATGGGCTGATCGCTGGGTTGGGACGCGGCCGCTGGTTGGCGACAGGATAGCCGCGGGCGCGCAGCTGGGGGTCGCGGGAGGGACAGACGCTTGCCGGCCTGCGTGACTCCATGGCGTTCGGCCAAGGCTCCCTTGCCCCTGGGTGATCGTCTCCGCCACGTGGCCAGTGGACCGCCGGCGCTATGTCTCCTGGATTGCCGTCTCCGCCACGTGGCCAGTGGACCGCCGGCGCTATGTCTCCTGGGTTATCGTCTCCGCCACGTGGCCAGTGGACCGTCGAAGACCCGGTGGGCCGACGATCGTCTCCCGTAGCTGGCCACCTGACGGCCGAACCGAGGATGCAGCCGGCCCCGACGGCCCCGGATGGCGTCGCCGATGGTCGACTGGCGTCCGGGCAGAGACGCGCGGCTGTCCGACGAGGGCTTGGCCCCGAAGCGCCCGACCTTGTGCCGACCAGATGCCTGACGACCCGAGACCCGCGCGCCGCGAGGTGCGATGTCCCGCGAGGGCTCGGTCGGGGGAATCGGCCGGAGCCGGGGGCAGAGACGCGCAACTGTCCTACATAGGCCCGCTGAGCGACCGCGCCGGGGCGACCGGCGGAGACCCGCGGCGTGCCACGTGGGCTCGACCGCGGCCGGGGCAGCCTGGGATGGCGGGCGGGCGCGATGCCCAACGGCCTGGACCCGCGCGCCGCGTGGAGCTCCGCTAGGCTGCGCCCCGTGAGGCCTCGGCAGTCACAGACCGGACGCATCGGGCGCGCCGCGCTCAAGGCAACCGCGCTCGCGACCCGAAGCACCACGCTCAAGGCATCTGCGCTCGCGACCCGAAGCACCATGCTCAGGGCCACCGCGCTCGCGACCCTCGGAGCGGTGACCGTCGGCAGCCTGGCGGCGACCGCTTCGTTCCCCACCCT
>JASFQX010000431.1:0-3056 GCA_050115215.1 Chloroflexota bacterium | reverse complement strand
ATGTCGGCCGCACACCAGTAGACGTCATCGTCCTTGATGTCGAAGACCATCTCATGGGTGTAGCTGGCCCCCAGCAGGTAGCCGGCGGTGGTGTGCATGATGCCCTTGGGCTTGGCCGTCGTGCCCGAGGTGTAGAGCAGATAGAGCATGTGCTCGGAGTCGAGCGGCACCGGCGGGCACTCCGGCGCCTGTGCCTCCACGATGTCGTGCCACCAGACGTCGCGGCCCTCGGCCATGGTGGCCGGCGCGGCGTCACCCACGCGCTCGACCACGAGCACGTGCTCGATGGTGCTGGTGCGTGCGACGGCTTCGTCGGCGGCGGACTTGAGCTCGACGGCCTTGCCCCTGCGCCAGCCGCCGTCGGCGGTGATGAGCAGCTTCGCCTGGGCGTCATCGATGCGGCTCGCGAGCGCATCCGCGCTGAAGCCGCCGAAGACGACGGTGTGGGGCGCCCCGATACGGGCACAGGCGAGCATGGCAATGGGCAGCTCCGGGATCATGGGCATGTAGATGGCCACGCGGTCGCCGGTATCGACGCCCAGCTCCCGCAGCGCGTTGGCCGCCTTCTGCACCTCCCGATGGAGGTCCTCGAAGGTGAGCGTGCGCGTGTCGCCAGGCTCGCCGATCCAGTGGAAGGCCACCTTCTTGCCGTCGCCGCCCTCCACGTGACGATCGACGCAGTTGTAGCTGACGTTGAGCTTGCCGCCCTCGAACCAGCGGGCGAAGGGCAGCTCCCAGGTGAGCGTCCTGTCGAACGGCTCGTACCAGTCCAGCTTCTGCCGGGCGAGGTCGGCCCAGAAGGCCTCGTAGTCCGCGTCGGCGGTGAGGTAGAGGTCGGGACCGGCGTTGGCCTGGGCCATGAACGCGCGACTGGGCGGGTAGGTCCGGTCCTCGGCCATGAGGTTCTCGATCTCCGGCCCGCCTGCGCTGGTGCGCTGCTCGTCGGTCACGTCGCTCCTCCTCCACTCGGCGAGCGTCGCTCTGATGAGGCGGCGCCGCTCGACGGGCGCAGGATAGGCGAACGCGCGGCCTCGCGTGAGGCCGCACGCTGGTGACTCGGTCGCGCCACAGATGTGGCGCCAGGGTCAGCCGCCGGACTTGTCCTCCTTCGGGGTGTCCGGCGGAGTCGTCGTCGCCGTCGGCGCCGTATCGCGGTCGGCCGCGGTCGGCGAGGTGCTCGGCGGCACCTGGCCGGTGCTGATCGCCGCCTGGGTGCCCCCGGAACCGCCATAGCGCGGCGCGCCGGAGGGGTAGTAGCGCTGCACCTGCGTGGTGGCCTCCTGGCGGTTGGCCAGGATCTGACCCCACTTGGCGATGTCGAGGATGAGGCCGAGGATGATCCAGAGCCAGTCCCAGCCTTCGATGTTGCCCCCGCCGGCGACGGCCGGAGACCAGGCCAGCAGGTACATGACCGTGGTGTAGGGCAGGAAGATGATGCCGAGCAGCGGCCAGATCCACTCGCCCTGCCACACGACCGGCCAGCGATCGCTGAAGATCCAGGCCAAGATCAGCACCAGCCGCGGCGCGAGGGCGATGCTGAAGGCCAGTAGACATCCGAGCAGAATCATGAGCTCCCTCCTCTACGTGATCGCATCGTAGCGCCTGCTGTCCACTCCCCAGCCGCGCCGTTCGCGGCTCCCGCAGCATTTCCCTACCATGGCCGTCGTACGACCACCTCATGCACACGCCGAGAGGGATCCACCGTGACGGACGCGGACGAGCGGGAGCACCGGGTCGAACGCAGCTCGCACGCCATCTACGGCCTCATCATCATCACCGCCGCGCTCGTGGCCGACCGGCAGTACGCCGAGGACGCCCTGACCTCGCTGCTGGCGCTGTGGGGAGCGGCGCTGGTGCTCTTCCTGGCCCACACGTACGCCTCGCTGGTGGCCGAGCTCGGCGAGCACGGTGGGCGGATGGCCTACGTGGAGCGGCACGTCCTCATCGCCGACAACCTGCCGCTCGTGGCCTCGGTCATCGTGCCCTCGGTGCTGCTGATCCTCTCCGGGCTCGGCCTCGTCGAGCTGCGGCTGGCCATCGACCTCTCGATCGTCCTGTCGCTGGCCTCGCTCTTCGCGCTCGGCGCCTACCAGGCCCGGAGGCAGGGCGCGGCGGCCTCTCGACAAATCGCGATCGGTGCCCTGGGCGGGCTGCTGGGGATCGTGGTCATCGCGGCAGAGGTCATGCTCGCGCACTAGCCGGGGTCGGCTGCCTCCACCTCCCCCACCTCGTCGGAGACCTCGCCGTTCGCCGCCCCTGTCGGCCGGGCGGCCTGCACAGCCTCCGACGGCGCCAGGAAGGCATTGGCCAGGAAGCCGGTGAGCGTGCCGAAGACGCCCACGCCCACGATGATGATGAGCGAGCCTACGAGGCGGCCGAGGTCCGTGACCGGGTAGAGGTCCCCGTAGCCGACGGTGGACATCGTCACCAGCAGATACCAGATGGCATCGCCCGCCGTCTCGATGGTGGCACCCTCGGCACCCCGCTCGACGGCCAGCACCGCGAGGGCGCCGAACTCCATGACCAGGATGGACGTCAGCAGCACCGAGAGCAGCCCGCCGGCAGCCTTGTTCGAGAAGAAGGCCTTGATCGCCCTCACGGGCCCACCCAGCCGGCGGAGGATCAGCAGCAGGCGATAGACCCGTACGAGGCGCAGGATGCGCAGCACCGGGAAGGCGGCGATGGCGTCGACCCAGCCGTAGCCGCCGACGAGGTAGCGCCGGGCATCGTCAGCCACCACCAGGCGCCGCACCAGATCGGCCAGGAAGAAGATCGTCAGGACCACGTCCATGATCACGAAGACCTGGTCGATGTCGAGGTTGTCGGTGAACCAGACGATCACGAGGTTGAACACCGAGAGGAGCGAGAGGCCGAGGATGAAGACCTCCCAGGCCGGCGACAACAGGACCTCGCCGCCCTCCTGCTGCGTGCCCCACTCGATCCGATCGAGATGCCCATCGATGTCGATGTCGGCCATGCCACCTCCCCTGCCTCGGATGCTCGCCGGGCCAGCTGCCCGACGTCGGCATCTTCGGTGACCGGACCTCGGTCGGGCA
>JASFQX010000430.1:0-3058 GCA_050115215.1 Chloroflexota bacterium | reverse complement strand
CTCCTGATGCGGGGGTCGTTCGTGCTGCTGATGCTGGTCCTGGGGGCCCAGATCCTGCAGGCGGCCGGCTTCTGGGATCTCGGCTTCAAGAACTGGCAGCCTACGGCGATCGTGTATGTCACGTGGGCCGTGTGCCTGTGCATCGGCCAGGTCCTAGTGCGGGGCGAGCAGGGCAAGCGCATCCTGTTCATCCTCCCGGCAGCGCTCTTCGTCGTCTCGTTGACGGTCATTCCGCTGCTGCTGGGCGTAGCCATCGCCTTCACCGACTGGAACCTCTCCTCGTTCGCGGGACCGAAGTTCGCTGGTCTCGGCAACATCGAGCGAATGCTGAACGATTCGTTCTACTGGAACGCGCTCGGCAACATGGTCTTCTACACGGTGCTTGTCTTCGGCGAGTACGCCATCGCCTTCGGCCTGGCCCTGCTGCTCAGCGCCCAGATCCGCGCCAGGCGCTTCTTCCGCGTCGCCTTCCTGCTGCCGCTGATGCTCTCGCCGGTGGCGGTGGGCTGGATGATCGGGAAATCCATGTTGGACTTCCGCTTCGGCCCGGTGGCCAACCTGGCTCGGCTGCTGGGTTGGGAGGAGCCGGCCTTCTTCGCCAGCGCGGACGTCGCAAGGCTGACGATGGCGCTGCTGGACGCCTGGATCTTCATCCCCTTCATGATGATCATGCTGCTGGCCGGGCTCCAGGCCCTGCCGACCGAGGTCATCGAGGCCGCCCGAGTCGACGGAGCATCGGCGTGGCAGAACTTCCGCAAGATCATCTTCCCGCTGATGCTGCCGGTATCGCTCACGGCCATCGTCGTGCGCATCATCTTCAAGCTCAAGCTGGCGGACATCGTCATCACCATCACCGCCGGTGGCCCTGGAGGTGCCACCGACACGGTGACCAGCTTCATCTTCAGGGAGTACAAAGACCGCTCCAACGTTGGGTACGGGACGCTGCTGGCGATCTTCTATCTCATCATCATCGTCATCGGCCTGACGCTGTTGATTCGCGGCCTCAGCCGCTGGATGAGGCCGTACACGTGACCGCCATCTTCCGCGACAGCGAGGCCGACCTCCGCTACCGGGCCAAGTGGTGGTCCAGTCGCGCCGTCATCTACGGGTTGCTGATCCTGTGGACGGTCGTCGCCCTCTTCCCGATCTTCTGGGTCACCACGACGAGCTTCAAGACGGCGCCCGATGTGATGCAGGGCAAGCTGATCCCCTTCTTGGACTTCGAGCCCGCCTGGCTGGGCTGGAAGTCCCTGGGCCTCTCGCCCGACACGATCGGGTTCGCCAGCAACCCGCGCGACCAGTTCCTGACTCGCTTCTCCAACTCGCTGATCATCTCACTGTCGGCCTCGGGACTCGCGACCATCCTGGGCTCGATCACCGGCTACGGCCTGTCCCGTTTCGGCTACAAGTTCGGCTTCATGAGGAACGCGGACATCTCCTTCTTCTTCATCAGCCAGCTGATCCTGCCGCCGGTCGTCCTGGCCCTGCCGTTCCTCGTCTTCTACCGCGAGCTCGCGCTGATCGACACGCACATCGGGCTGATCCTCATCTACACCTTGACGGTCCTGCCCATCGTCATCTGGATCATGCGCGACCAGTTCATGTCCATCCCCTCGGAGCTGGAGGAGGCGGCGCTGGTGGACGGACAGGGGGTCTGGGGCGCGTTCGCGCGCATCATCATGCCCATCGCGCTGCCGGGCATGATCGCGGCGTTCGTGCTCTCCTTGGTCCTGACCTGGAACGAGTATGTCTTCGCCGTTCTGCTGACCGCTACCAACACGATCACCGTCCCGGTGCTCGTGGCCAGCCAGACCGGCAGCCAGGGCATCAACTGGTGGGCCATGGCCGCTGTCTCGTTCGCAGCCATCCTGCCGCTGGTCATCGTGGCCATCGTGCTGGAGCGTTTCATCGTCCGCGGCATGTCCGCGGGCGCGGTGAAGTAGACGAACGGGCTAGGGTTCCGTCCGACCGCTCGCGGGTCTCCTTGGTCGACGGCCGCTATTCCATGTTGGTGTGGCGCGCGCGCATCGAGCCGTGCGTCTCGCCGAGCACGTCCCGCAGCCGCAGCACGAGGGCCTCGAAGACGAGGAACATGGCGCCCTCGAAGAGCGAGCCCATGGGCAGGACGGCGTCGCTGCCCACATCGCGCGCCATCGTCTGGGCAGGGATCACCAGCAGCTCGTCGGCCAGGGCCGAGGTGGCACCGTCGGGCTCGGCGGTGATGACCAGCACGCGCGCGCCGGCGTCACGAGCCACCCCACAGAGCGCGGACGCGGTCGAGAGCGCACCCGGCCCAGCGGCGCAGAGGAAGAGGTCGTCCGGCCCCAGGGGGAAGGCGTTCATGTCGCCCTGCATGCAGACGTCGAGCCCGAGATGGTGGAGGCGCATGGCCAGGGCCCGCATCATCAGCCCCTCGCGCCCGCAGCCGTAGAGCATCACGCGCTCGGCACCGGCGATCGCCGCCACCACCGGTTCGAGCGAGGCGTCGTCGAGCGGCCCGACCGCCGCGGTCAGCTCGGCAGCGGCGTCGCGCATCGTCGACACGTCAGCCGTCCGCCACGCCGGCGATGATCTCCCGACAGCGGGCGTTGTCGGGGAAGGAGCGCTGTGTCCCCGGACGCAGGACGGACTCGGCGGCGATGGCGCAGCCGAGCCGCGCGGCTGCCGCTTCGGACCAGCCGGAGGCGAGCCCGAAGACGAAGGCGCCCACGAAGGCGTCCCCCGCACCGGTCGTATCGACGGCCTCGACCGTGGGCGCCGGCACGAGCTGCACCTCGCCGTCCTCGCCGACGATGGCCGCGCCGCGCTCGCCGAGCGTGACCAACAGTCGCACGCCCAGGCCCGCGGCGAAGGCAGCGAGCGCACCCGGGTCGTCGACGTCGGCGGGCAGGCCCGCAGCACGCGCGATGATGGCGAACTCCGTCTCGTTGGGGATGAGCCAGTCGCTGACGGCTGCGAGCTCGGTGCTGACGGCCGCGCCGGGCGCCGGGTTCAGGACCGTGATGGCTCCGCGCTCGTGGGCGGCCGCGAAGGCCGCAGCGGTCACGGCCTGGTCGAT
>JASFQX010000429.1:0-3069 GCA_050115215.1 Chloroflexota bacterium | reverse complement strand
CCGCGCCCGCACGAGCCAGGCCCGGCTACTGACTGGCCCCTGCGGCCCAAGCTCCAGGTCCTGGATGAGGAACCCGGCCTCGCCGTGCAGGACCTCCACGATCTCGGCGTAGCCGAGCGATGAGCCCGCCGGCCTCACGTGGACGTGCCCAGCGGTCTTGGCGGCCTCGCGCCCGATGGCATGGCCCGCCATCGCGGTGAGCTCGTAGCGCAGCGAGAGCTGCTCGAGCCGGCCGTCCTCCTGCCGACGGACTCCGTTGAGCATGCGGTACTCGAGGCGCTGGCCGTCCTCCGCGATCGGCTCAGCAGTCACCTTCGACAACTCGTGCAGACGTCGCGCGAGATCCTCCTCCACGAGCACCCCGGGTCCAGTGCGGAGCCGCCCTTCCTCGAGCTCGAGCGGGATGCCGGCCATGGTGGTGAGGTCGGCCGACCCGTGCACCTGGCGGGCGATGGTGATGCGCGACGCTGTCATCGAGGTCGAGCATATCAGCGTCGATCTAGAGGCCGCTTCACGCGTGGGAGCGGAGCCGACACTCGTACTCGACCAGAGGGCCTGCTATGACGAAACACGAGGATAGGCGGCTGCTTGAGCAGGGGATCACGACGCCCTGACGGCGTCGAGGACACGTTCGATGTCTGCTCAGCCCGGATCGTCACCTTTGGACGCTCCCGGGTTGGGCGACATCGTCCGCATCCCAGGGAGCCGGGCAGCCGCAGCTTGCCGATCGTCGTACGTCACGAATGCATCGATCGGCCCAAGATCGACAGCGGCCGCATCGACAGCGGCCGCCACGTGTATCGCGTCCAGGGCGCGAACCTGCGCGGTAGCGTGCGCTGACGCCCGCCGACGATGGTATCCACGCTCGACGTAGCAGAACGGCGCGGTCGACGGTGTCCGCTGGCGCTGCTCCCTTCCGTTGCTTCCAGTCGATCGCATACCGTCAGCACCTGGCCGATGGGCCGGTAGGTCGCTGCTTGGGCGAGCAGGTTGCCGAAGACCTGCCGCAGCTGATCGGCGTCGCCACGTACCAGGGCCGCATCGTCGCGGCCGAACTCAATCCGACGAGACCGCGACGGCGCCAGGGGCGGCGATCTTCGTCGCCTGCGATGAGCGTCAGGTATGTTCCACAGGGCCGAGCAGGTCGAGCAGGACGGCGACAGCCCCGGCGTCCCGCCGACCGTCGCGGTGCGCCGGCGAGGAGAACCAGCCAGGAGGTGCGCATGCGATTCGCCTTGATGATCGAACCCCAGCAGGACGTGGCCTGGTCGACGCACGTCGAGATCGCGCAGCGAGCCGAGGCCGCCGGTTTCGAGATTCTCTACCGGTCCGACCACTACGAGTCGTTCCCGGGTCCGGCGGGCAAGCGCACGACCGACGCCTGGGCCACGATCGCCGGCCTCGTGCACGAGACCTCGCGACTCCGGCACGGGACGATGGTGTCGCCGGTGACCTATCGACACCCGGCGAACGTGGCCAAGGTCGTGGCCACCATCGACGAGATGAGCGGTGGCCGCGTCGAGCTCGGCCTGGGCGCCGGCTGGAACGAGATCGAGCACCGTCGGCACGGCCTGGCCTTCTACGACCGCGTCACGCGGATCGAGATGATGGAGGAGCAGTTCCAGATCGTGCGCGGCTTCTGGAACGAGGGGCCGGGCTGGTCGTTCGAGGGCAAGCACTACACGGTCGAAGACACGCAGTACGCTCCCAAGCCCGTGCAGCAGCCGGGGATCCCGCTGATCATGGGCACCATCGGCGTGCCGCGAGGGCTGCGCACGGCCGCACGCTGGTCGGACCACCTCAACCTCAACACCGTCGACCCGGAGGGCGCGGCCGAGGCTCTTGGCCGTTTCCGTGAGACGTGCGCGGTCGAAGGCCGCGACCCGGGCGAGGTCCTCACATCCGTGCTCTGTGCCGTCGCCGTCGGTGCCGACCGCACCGAGGCCGACCGGCGCATCGCGACGCTGGTCGAGACCATGGAGTTCGATAGCGTGGCGTCCTTCCAGACCGAACGCGGCGGTTCCTGGGCTGTCGGCACACCCGATCAGGCGTCCGGCACGATCCGAGCGTATGCAGACGCGGGCGTGGACATGATCGTGCTCCAGGATTTCCTGCCCCACGACCTCGACTACGTGGACCTGCTGGGCGCCCTCGCGAAGGAGTGGGCCGCCTGACATCGGACAGCCCGAACCGGTCCGTTCACGCGTGGGGAACGGAGCCGCCGCTCGGATCTGGAACGATTGCCACGGTCCTGCGCAGCCGACTCACCAGGCTCGCCCTGGCGATCGTGCAGCAGCCCACCCCTGGTCGGTGGAGACTAACCTGACGGCGGAGAGTCGGAGGATGGGTGACGATGTCAACGTACGGGGTGGCCCTGGAGCGGTGGGCGACCGAGCTCTCCCGCCGCGATCTCGATGAGCTCGTTGAGCGGAGTGGCGCCTACCGGGCCGGCCCCGACCGGATCGTGCTGCGCTTCCTGGGTCAGGACTACGAGATCGGCCATCCCGACGGCCAGGTGTGGACCGCCTCCGGGAAGCCGGTCGAGGAGACGCTCGCCATCCTCATGCTGCTCTACCTCACCGAGGCAGACGACCGGCCCCTCCAGCACCGCTGGGTCGCGTTCGAGCAGCTTCCCGGTGGAGCTGGCTACAGCAGCGCGTTCCGCCGCACGGTGCTGGGTCCGCTGCTTCGGACCTTCGGCCAGCGCCCCGAGGCACTGTTCGAGGCGGCAGCCGGCCTGGACGGCTCGTCGCTCGATATGGGTGACGCGGCCGTGGTTCTGGCGGCGCTACCGAGGGTGCCGGTCGCCATCGTGCTCTGGGGCGGCGACGAGGAATTCGCGCCGAGTGCGTCGTTCGCCTTCGATGCCTCGATCGAGGGCTATCTCGACACCGAGGCTGTGACCGCCCTCGCCGACTTCACCAGCCGTCGCCTCATCGAGGCCGCTGAGAGCGGCTCGAAGGTCGAGGCATAGGTCCGAGATGCCCGGGACTCAGTCGTCCAGGACGTCCGTCTCAACCTGGGGCGGGCGATCAACGAAGACCGTCAGCCGTTCGATCTGGCCCTCGA
>JASFQX010000428.1:0-3073 GCA_050115215.1 Chloroflexota bacterium | reverse complement strand
ACGCCGCCGGCCGAGACCGCCATCCCCAGCTCCGCGGACACGACGTCCTCGGCGTCGACCACCAGCTGGTCGTCTGCCGGGATCTCGACCGCCGGCAAGACGATCGACGGCTCCTCGCGGCTCACGTCGTCGCCTCGCGCACGTGCCGCTTCCAGCAGGGCATCGACCTCGCCGAGCGCCCGCGCGGGATCCTCGCCGGGCGCCAGGCGCCGGTCCACGTGGATCGCGCACCACGCGGGCACCAGGTTGGGCGCGACGCCGCCATCGATCATGGCCGCGGTGATGAGCGCGGGTCCGGCCAGCGGGTGGGAGCGCTGCTGGAGCTCGGGCAGCAGCTCATCCTGGATGGTCAGCACCACCCGTGCGGCGGCCGCGATCGCGTTCACGCCGAGGTGCGCGCGTGAGGTGTGGGCTGCAGCTCCGCGGGCGATGATGCGGAAGCGGAGCATGCCGTTGTGGGCCCGGACCGGCCGTAGCGAGGTCGGCTCGCCGACGATCGCCGCATCGACCGCCGGCAGCTGGTCGAGCAGGGCCCGGGAACCGGTCATGGCGGCCTCCTCGTCCGACACGCCGGCGAAGACGACGGTCGGGCGGTCGTCGGACCCCGCCAGCCGGGACAGCGCCGCGAGCATGGCCGCGGCCGATCCCTTCGTGTCGCAGGCCCCGCGGGCGTAGAGGCGCCCGTCCGCGCTTCGGACCGGATGCGGCTCGCGGGGCAGGGCCACCGTGTCCATGTGCGCCTCCAGCAGCAGGACGCGGCCGGTGTCGCGTCCGGGCAGCGTGGCCACGACATTGGGGCGATCCGCCGACGGGATGTCGTGGATCTGGACCTCGCAGCCGATGCCATCGAGGATGCGCGCCACCGCCTCGACCATGGCCCGTTCGCCCCGGCCGCCCATCGAGGCGTTGACCGAGTCGATCCGCACCAGCTGCTCGAGCAGATCGATCGGATCGAGCTCGTGAGCCGCGGTCACCGGGCTGCCTGCCGCAGCGCCTGGAACGGCCGGGTGATGAGGGCATCCCGTGCGATGGCGTTCACGCGCCCTGAGCCGCCGCGAAGACGGCCCGAGGATTGGACACCAGCATCGTCCGGACCTGCTCGTCGTCGAGGCCGTGGCGAAGCAGCCGCGGAACGAAGTGCCGCACGACGTAGTCGTAGCCGAACCCGCCGAAGCGCGTGAGCATCATCTTCAGGAACACATCCTGCGACAGCAGCACCTTGTGGCCATACCCCGCTGACACCAGCCGCGTGACGTTGGCGGCGTTCTCCTCGTCCGACGGGCACTGGGCATCCTGGTCGGCGTAGTAGAAGTCCATGCCCACCATGTCGTACTCGAGGTAGGCGCCTCGATCGGCGAGGCCCGCCTGGTAGTCGACGTCCGCGCCACTCGGGTTCATGTGGCACAGGATGGTGTGGGCCGGGTCGACGCCTTCCTCCTCCACCATGTCGAGCACCTCGCCGCCGCGCCGGAGCCAGCCCGGCAGGTGGACCGCCAGCGGGAGGCCCGTCCTGCGCTGAGCACGCGCAGCACCGCGCAGGCTCTTCTGCTCTGCCGGCGTGAAGTCGGCACTGACCCCGATCTCACCGATGACGCCTGAGCAGATGTCGGTGCCGTCGACACCGTCGGTGGCATCGCGCACGATCTCGTCGGCCACGTCGTCGACGCTCATGCTCGCGAAGCGGGCGGGCTGTGAAGCCTCCAGGTAGAAGCCGGCGCCCATGACGATGTGCAGGCCGGTCTGCTCACTGATGCGGCGCAGCGCGAGCGGATCGCGGCCGATGCTCGAACAGGTGGCCTCGACGACGGTGCGGCCGCCACGGTCACGGAAGCGGCCCAGCTCCTCGATGGCGGCATCGACGTCGTCAAGGACGCAGTTGTCGCGGTTGGCGAAGGGATCCATCCGCAGCTCCCCCAGGATGGAGGCGTCCACGGGGCCGTTGGCCACGCGCTCGCTGGCGCCCGAATCCGGGCCACGCCACCAGCTGCGGGCATCCACCAGGATGTGCTCGTGGATGAGCGTGAGCCCCAGATCGTCGAGGCCGATCCTGCCCTTCACGGTCATCACGCCAGCACGCTCGCTCATGCCTTGGAACCCTCCGGCTTGGACACGCTCGCGCGCCGGCGGAAGCGTGAGGCGGTGAAGATACGCGTGTTGATCCAGATCGCGATGAGCAGGATGGCGCCGGTCACGATCTGGGTGAAGAAGGGCGACAGGCCGATGAGGATCAGGCCGTTGCCGATGACCGCGATCGTGAGGGCCCCCAGGACCGTCCCGATGATGGTGCCGCGACCGCCGAAGAGGTTGGTGCCACCGAGCACGACGGCCGCGATGACCTGCAGCTCGAAGCCGACGGCTGCGTTGGCCGAGCCGCTGCCGAGCCTGGCGGCGATGACGATACCGGCGATGGCCGCGGCACCACCGGAGAGGACGTAGACCGAGAGGATGTGGCGGCGGATGTTCACGCCCGCGCGCCGTACCGCCTCCGCGTTGGCCCCGATACCGGTGATGTACTGCCCGTACGGGACCCGGGTCAGCAGGATGTAGCCGATGACGACGATGACGGCGGCGAGGATCGCCGGTATGGGGATGCCCTGGAATCCAGCCACGTCCTCGAGGAACCAGCCACGGCCGATCCAGACCACCGGCAGGTCGCGGTCGATGGGGATGGTGAAGCCCTCGGTGAGCAGGAGGGCGACGCCGCGGACCATGCTCAACGAGGCAAGGGTGACGATGAAGGCCGGGATGCCCTCGTAGGCCACGAAGTAGCCGTTGCCGAGCCCGATGACGGCGCCAAGACCGACCATGAGCAGCAGCACGAGCGCCCACGGGATGCCCTCCTGGAGGGTCAGGGCCGCACCGGCGCTGATGAGCGCGACGATCGAGCCCACGGAGAGATCGATGCCGGCCGAGGTGATGACGAAAGTCATGGCCACGGCCACGATCCCCAGCGGTGCGCTCTGGCGAAGTAGGTTGAGCAGGTTCGTGCTCGACAGGAACGCGTCCGATCCGATGGCGAAGACCAGGCACATGGCCACGAAGAACACGGCGATCGAGAGGACCGGCGCGTTCT
>JASFQX010000427.1:0-3080 GCA_050115215.1 Chloroflexota bacterium | reverse complement strand
TCGCGGTCGACCACCGAGACCCCACCGTTCGGGGCAGGCACCTTCACCGGCACCAGCTGGGCCTCGAAGCGGCCGGACGAGATGGCGGCTGCGGCGCGTGCCTGGCTCTCGACCGCGAAGTCATCCTGCTCCTCGCGGGTGATGCCCCAGCGCTCGGCCACGAGCTCGGCGGTCTCGCCCAGCGACACCACCGGGTAGGCCGCCTCCAGGCGCGGGTTCACGAAGCGCCAGCCGAGGGTGCTGTCGGCGCGTTGGGGCGTCGCTGCCGGCCGGTCGGGATCAGGGTCGGGGCGGAGCTCCACGAACGGCGCACGTGACATCGACTCCACGCCGCCCGCGACCATGATCGCGCCGTCGCCGGCCATGATGGCGTGCGCCGCGCTGTTGACGGCCTGCAGTCCCGAGCCACAGAGGCGGTTGATGGTCTGACCAGCGACCTCGACCGGCAGCCCGGCGAGGAGGACGGCCATGCGGGCGACGTTGCGGTTGTCCTCGCCCGCCCCGTTGGCATTGCCCAGGACCACGTCGTCGACGGCGCCCGGATCGAGCCCGCAGCGCTCCACGGCGGTGCGCACCACGAGCGCCGCCAGGTCGTCGGGCCGGACGCCGCGCAGCGCGCCGTCGCGGCGGCCGATGGGGGTGCGCACGGCCTCGACGATCCAGGCCTCCTCAAGCTGGCGTCGCAGATCTCGGCTCACGCCGCCGATGCTAGCGCTCGGAGCCGGCTCCCGAGCGGGTACGCCGCAGGAACTGCATCATCGCGGGATTGAAGATCGAGGGCCGCTCGGCCTCGACCACGTGGCCGCACTCGGGTACCACCAGCAGCCGTGCGTCCGGCAACTGCCGCTTGATGCGCACCGCCTGGGCCAGCGGCACCCACGGGTCCCGGTCCCCGTAGGCCAGCAGGACCGGCAGCCGGATCCGGCGCAGCTCCGTGGGTGTGGGCGCGGTGAGCGCCAGGGTGTCATCGCGGATGGCGCTCACCAGCTGCCACCAGTGGCCGGCACCCTGGTAGGAGTCGTGCCGCCGCTCCAGCTCAGCTGCGAAGGCCGGGTCGTCGCGCTCGATGGCCGCCGGGTCGAGGCGGCGGCGGGCGACGCTGGCGGCAGGCTCGTTCTCGAGCGAGACGCTGACAGCGACGAGCGAGAGCAGTCGCTGCGGCTGCGCGATGGCCAGCTCCACCGCGGTCCGGGCGCCCATGGACAGACCCATGATGTGGAACCGCTCCAGCCCGAGCGCGTCGGCGAAGGCCAGGGCATCGGACACGAGATCCGCCCGGCTCCAGCCGCGACGCACGTCGTAGAGCGTGCGGTGATGCCCACGCGCGTCGGGCATGAAGAGCCGGAACTCGGCTCGCAGCAGCGGCCGCTGCGCACCCCAGTCGTGGATACCCATGGAGGTCGCACCGTGCAGCAGGAGCAGGGGCGGCCCCTCGCCCTCGGTGGTGTAGCTGATGCTGAGCCCGTTGGCCCGGACGGTCGCGCTGGTCACCCCCGCATCGTCGCATGTCGCGGCGTCCGAGCTGGCGTAGGCTGTAGCGCCCATGGACGGCGACCGCGACCTGCCCCAGCCACCGAGCGAGGAACTCCGCATCCGGCGCCTGGCCGAGCGCGCCAGCTACGAGCGCGAGAGCGTCTACCGGATCGTCGACGCCGCGCTCATCGCGCACGTGGGCACGGTCCGTGACGGCAGGCCCGTGGTCATCCCCATGCTGGCCGCGCGCGATGGGGACTGGCTGCTGTTGCACGGGGCCCCCGCCAGCGGCACCGTCCGCCGGGGTCGCGGGCAGCCGGTGTGCGTGGCCATGACCCTGCTCGACGGGCTGGTGCTCGCGCGTTCCGCCTTCCATCACTCGCTCAACTATCGCTCGGTGGTCATCCACGGCGAGGCCGAGGTCATCCGCGACGAAGAGGAGCGCGCCCGCGCCCTCGAGCGTTTCATGGAACGACTGGTGCCCGGCCGTCAGGCCCAGCTGCGCCCCACCACCCAGGCCGAGATCCGCCAGACCGCGGTGCTGCGGGTGTCGCTGGAGCGCGCCTCGACAAAGGTGCGCACGGGACCTCCCGGCGACGAATCGGCCGACTACGACTGGCCCGTGTGGGCTGGGGTGCTGCCGGTCACGACCAGCATCGGACGGCCCCAGGCAGACCCGCGGCTGGGCGCGGGCATCGAGGTCCCGCGGCACGTCCTCGATCTGGTCGATACGACCCGGTAGCGACGGTGCCGCTGGCGAGGTGAGCTCATCCGCCGGCGGCCAGCCAGCCTAGCCGTCGTTCCTGAGGTTCGTGAGACACGGGGTAGCCGCGCCCCTCGCCCGAGCGTGGCCGGACGCGCCGCGATGCGTGGGGTGGACGCGCCGCGATACGTGGGGGGCTGCGCCGCGATACGTAGGGTGGCTGCGCCGCGATGCGTGGGGTGGACGCGCCGCGATACGTGGTGGCGCCCGGCGCCCGAGCGTGGCCGGACGCGCCGCGATACGTGGGGTGGTTGAACTCGACCTGCCTGCTCCCGAACTTGCCGGTCCGAACCATGGGGCGCATGGAACCGTCACCGCGATGCGCCACGTGCATAGAACCCGCGGATCCCGGCCCGGTCTGGTCGCGTTCAAGCGTGGGGTGACTGCGCGGCGGCCGAGATGCGGCCACCGCGCCCTCGTCGCCGCGCCGCTCGAGCCCCTCAGGGGCTGGCTGACCGAGCTGAGGGCCGCGTCATGCCAGGTCTCGATAGCCCCGGGGCACCGACACCTAGGCCGTGCCCGGCTCGTCCGGCTCGGGTGCCTCCAGCGGTCGGAAGAGGATGTCGTGCTGCTCGGGATGGCGCTGCAGCCAGCCGATGACGAAGGGGCACTTGGGCACCACCGGGATGCCGCGCTCGCGCAGGTCCTCCATCACCGCCCGCACCAGCCGGCTGCCCAGGCCCTGGCCCTCGTAGCCGTCGCGGACCTCGGTGTGGATCAGCGCGATCCAGGCGTCGCCCAGGCGGTAGTCGATGAGCGCGGCCAGGGCCGGGTCATCACCGAGGCGCGCCTCATAGCGAGCCTCGTCGGGGACGTCGCGGACATGCAGCGGGGGCCGCTCCCT
>JASFQX010000426.1:0-3080 GCA_050115215.1 Chloroflexota bacterium | reverse complement strand
GCCACTCGCCGAGCAGGTTGCGCGAGAGCTGGGAGAGCACCTCCGCCGTCCCGCGACGTCGATCCCAGGCCCACTCGCAGGAGCGCTTGACGCGCTTGGGATGCCAGCGCGAGAACTGGACGATGGCCGTGTAGGTCACGCCCGGCTCGGGCCGCCGGGAGCCGGCGATGATCTCCGCCTCCTCCCAGCGGCGATCGCCGTCGTCATCGTCGCGGTCGTAGGCCGGGTCAGGGTGGTTGGTGGCCCAGTAGCCGGTGGCGCTCAGCCGGCCGGACCGGTCGTTGAGCTCGTGGGTGTAGCGCAGCCCGCCATCGAGGTAGCCGTCGAGCCCGTTCGATTGAGCGCCATCCCAGGTCGCCTCGGTGCGGAAGGCGATCGCGTCGCCGGCCACCAGGAACCGGCTCTCCTCGGCCGTGGTTCGCGATTCGCTCGGCGTCCAGGTGGCGCCGCCGACGCCCTCTGCCGATGCCGGGCTCGCCCCCTCGGGCAGCGCCACGAAGGCGGTCGCGAGCACGGCTGCCGTGAGCACCAGGCCGAGGCTGGTGGGGCCATGCCTCATGTGCGACCTCCGTCCAGCTCGTCGGCGGTCGTCCGCACGAGACGCCAGGCACGCTCGATGTGCCGACGCTCAGTACGGATGTTGCCCACCACCAGGCGCAGCACGAAGATCCCCGCGACCCTCGTGTGGGAGAGGAAGATCTGGCCCGAGTCGTTGAGCCGGTTCATGATGGCCTCGTTGAAGGCATCGAGTGCCTCGGCCACGATGGGCTCCCCCTCGCGACCCGCATAGCGACGTGGACGCATGCGGAAGCAGACCGTGCCGAAGGGCACCGGGTAGAGCAGCTCGGCGTCGGGGTCGCCATCGATCCAGCCGGCCAGCTCGCGCGCGAGGTCGACGTGCAGCTGCAACCGTGCGCGCAAGCCGGACAGGCCGAAGTAGCGCAGCTGCATCCACATCTTGATGCCGCGGGCCTTGCGGCCGAGCTGGGGCACGTACTCGCTGTAGTCACGACCCGTGTCCTTGCCGTCGTACGCGCGCAGGTACTCGGGCACGAGGCTGAGCGCGTCGCGGAGCGTGTCCATCCGGCGTGTCAGCAGCAGCGAGCAGTCGAAGGGCGTGAACATCCACTTGTGCGGGTTGATCACGATGGAGTCCGCGCGCTCCCAACCCGCGAAGTAGCGGCGCATCTTGGGGATGAGCGCGGTCGCTCCAGCGTAGGCCGCGTCCACGTGCAGCCACAGGCCTTCCTCCCCGGCGACGTCCGCGATGGCCTCGACCGGGTCGATGGCAGTGGTCGAGGTCGTGCCGATGGTGGCCACGATGCCCGCCGGCACCCAGCCGGCGGCGCGGTCCTCGGCGATGGCGTCGCGGAGCGCGTCGGGCCGCATGGCCAGTACCTCGTCCACCTCGATGGCCCGCACACCCTCGCGCCCGAGACCCAGGATCATGGCCGCCCGCTCGACCGACGAGTGGGCCTGCCCGGAGATGTAGATGCGCAGCGGTGGCGAGTCCTTGAGGCCGGCCTGGGAGGCGTTGCCGGTCGCCTGCTGGCGGGCGCAGGCGAGCCCCGAGAGCGTGCTGATCGAGGCGGTGTCGTTGAAGACGCCGTCGAAGCCGTCGGGCAGCCCGAGGCCCTGGCGCAGCCAGTCGACGGTGATGGCCTCGAGCTCGGAGCCGGCCGGTGACACGCGCCAGATGAAGGCGTTGGCGTTGAGCCCGGAGCTGACCAGCTCGCCCACGATGCCGATGCCCGAGGCGTTGGAGCTGAAGTAGGCCAGGTTGTTGGGGCTCTGCCAGTGCGTCACGTTGGGCACGACCTCGCTCGCCAGGTCGTGCATGATCTCGGCCAGCGGCTCGGGCGCCTCCGGCGGCGGCCGGTCGAGTCGCGCGGTCAGCTCGCCTGGCCTGACCGGCGGCAGGACGGGGAAGTCCTCGACGTGCTCGAGGTAGTCAGCCACCATGTCCGCGGCCTGGTGGAGGGCGGCCCGCAGCTCGGTGGGCGGCATGTCACCGGTGGCGGTGCGCTGGGCCTCGTCGAGGTCGGAGCGTGAGCTCGTCTTCGGCTCTGATTCGGTATCGGGCACGGTCTCCGGATGGTACTCCCGGCCCGGGCTTTGGGCCGTTGGCCACAGGACACCGGCTGCTGGCCTGCCCTACCCTTGGATGAGGAGGTCGATGGCGGATGCTGTGCAGCAGGTGTGGGGCGGAGGTGGCGGCTGAGGCCTCGTTCTGTTCGCGCTGCGGGACACCGATCGGCGGAGCCGTCGGGAGCGGGTCCATGCAGCACCGGTGGGAAGCGGCGCTGGCGGCGTTCAAGGCGGGCCGGAACCCGGCTGGCGTGCAGTGCCCCAACTGTGGCAGCTACCGCATGGGCGCCGTGCGCATCGATGCCGACGCCACGCTCGCCTTCGGCGGCATCGCGCTCGTGGTCGGCCTCGTGACCCTGCTCCTGGTGCTGGCCTTCGGTGACACCGGGCTGTATGTCGCTGACGCGTCGACCCTCGGTGTGCTGTTGATCATCGTGGGCGTGGTCGCGCTGCTCATCGCGCGCTATCGGCGACGGCCGACGGCCTTCGAGTGCTTCGCCTGCGGGTACCGCGTGCCATAGAGTCGAAGCGTGACGCCGCCATTGCCGCATCACGGCAATGAGTTCGAACGTCCTTCTGCCGACTCGCGCCCATGACCGCGGATCGGCCGTCGGTGACCATCAGTGTCGAAGCGACGCCCCCCGGGCGTGGCACTGATCTTGTCATCGACCGCAGGAGCGCCTCATGACCAAGCACGCCTCAGGCAAGTACGGCCGCGTCATCGGACAGAAGGAGCGCAAGGCCGGCTGGCCCGCGCCGGCCACGGCCTGGTGCTACCTGTGCAACGGCACCCACCGCTGGGCTCAGGGCTGCGCCGCCATGGGCGGCCATCCGGCCTTGGCAGAGCGCAAGGAGCGGAAGCGCGTCGTGGCGCCGCGAAGCGCGGCGTAGCGCCGCTCGATTCGCGGCGGTGGCCGGGTTGCGGCTTGTTCACAGACAGGAACAGGCCCGCCCCCTGTCAGGGGGCGGGCCTGTGGTCGTTGCCGCTCGGC
>JASFQX010000425.1:0-3081 GCA_050115215.1 Chloroflexota bacterium | reverse complement strand
CGTCGCTTGCGCGATCGCACTCGCGCCGAGGATGTGCGGCTCGAGCTGGGCTGACTGGATGGGCAGGCTCATGTGGTCCGCCGCCGGGAAGCCGAGTGGACCGCTCGGCTGGCTCTCGGCCCGCTCGATGCCGCGGGACCACGCGCCGTTCTACCGACTCGCCGCCGAGGCGCTCGAGCTGCGAGCCGATGACGTATTGCTCGAGGTCGGCTGCGGCTCGGGCGCCTTCCTCGACTGGCACGCTGCCCACGTCGGCCACGTCGCGGGCCTCGATGCCTCGGACATCCAGGTCGACCTGGCCCGGGAGCGGCTGGCCGAGCGCATCGCCACCGGCACCGCCGAGATCGTGAAGGGCGATGCGTCCTCGCTGCCGTGGGAGGACGACCGCTTCAGCGTCGTCACCATCATCGCGGCACTCGAGCTGTTCGCCGAACCGGGACCGGCGCTGGCCGAGATGTACCGCGTCCTCCGTCCGGGCGGGCGGGGCGTGTTCACCATGGGCTTCCGGCTCGATGCGGCCAAAGCCACGGGCCAGAGGAGCGCGTCGGGCTTGTGGGCCTGGAGCGAAGCCGATGCCCGGCAGCTGGTGGAGGAGGCGGGCTTCGCCGACGTGTCGGTGACGTACGAGCGCTTCGCCAGCGCCGACCGCATCGATGAGCTCATCCAGCGCACGTTTGTGGGCAGCCACGATCTACGCCTCGTCCGAGGCGTCAAGCGAGCGTAGGGCTCCGGTCGCTACGCGACGTCGTTCGTGCCCCGTCTACGTCGGTGTTGCGAACGCGTTCAGGTGGCGACCTTCTGACGGCGGGCCCTCCGGCCCTTGCCCCGTCGAGACACGACGCGGATGATGGTCGGGTCATGGTCGAACGAGACAAGGACGGACGCCCCAGGGCCACTCGTAACGCGGGCGCATTCCTTGGTCCGTTCGGAGGGATGGTCCCGGTCCCGTCCGAGATCCTCGAGAGACACTGGCGACGCCGAAAGCGCAGGGGGCGTTTCTCGGACTGGGCCCTGTTCACGATCGCCGTGGTCATCGTGATCGTCCTCTTCATCCTGATCGTGGTGGCGCTCACGCCTGGCACGACGGCCATGGTCAGTCTGTGAGCTGAAGGAAGCCCGGGTAGGGGTCGAGTGACACGAACGACGTTGCTGCCCCGCGGAGCTCGCGGGAGGCGTGCTCCCAGAACATCACCGTGAACGGGAACCCCCGTGCGCGCAGCTTCTCGACGATGGGCACGAAGTCCGAATCCCCCGCCACGAGCGTCGCCTCGTCCTGCTCCGGATCCATCCGCTCGTACGAGTCGGAGACGATCTCCGCACTGATGCTGGTATCGACCATCTTCTCGCGGCCGACGACGCTGCGGTCGTAGATGATCGGTTCGAAGCCCTTGTCGCGCGCGACGGCCCAGAGGGAGTCGTTAGGAGGGGGCCGCGACCCAAACAGGACCGCGCGACCGACCTCGGAGGCATGCCCTCCCGCGAAGTCGTACAGGCGGCCGAAGTCGAGCTTCCAGGAGTCGTCGCAGATCTTCTCTCGCTGCGCCGCCCAGATGTCGGGGCCCAAGCCGGCCTGCACCGCACTGACGTGCATCCCCTCGATCCAGACGTTCGAGTTGTCGACGGACAGGAAGTTCATGTCAGCGTTGCCTCAGCAGTCACCTGCTCGCATGCTGACTCATCACCCACCCCGGCTGACGCGAGAGCCGGCGATCACACCGGGGCATCCTCGCATCGCTTCCTCCGCCGATGCCACCCGGTCCTTGACCGATCGGGCGAGGCGTGAAAGATGGACCCCTGGGACAGCGAACTGGGAGGCATCATGACTTGCCGATGCACACGCCGACTGCCGCTTGGACTATCGCTCCTGCTTTCGATGGTGCTTGCGACGAGCGGCACACTCGCTGCCGCGACCGATGCGACGCAGCACAGCAGCCGCGTGGCCGGCTTGCTCGACGTCTATCAGCTGCCGGGCGGCGTGCTTGCAGCGGATGACGGCGTCCTCCAGTACCGCAGCTTCGCGGCGGCTGGATCCCTCTGGCGTGTGACCGATCAGCGCCTGGCCGGCTTCATCGTCTCGGACTGGAACTGGGACGTGCATGCGGGTGGCGGTCAGCCTGCCCCGGCGTGGGGCACGATGACGATCTCCACCGACGACGGGGCGTGGGATGGCGCATTCATGGGCATCCGTCAGAGCGATTTCGAGCCGGTGGAGATCCGGGCGTCCTTGTTCGGTGAGGGCGCCTACGACGGCCTTGTCGCGATGCTGGATATCACCGCGACAGGCATGTCCGGCGGCCAGACGTGGATCGTGGACGGGTTCGTCCTCTCGCACCCGATGGACGGCTGAGCGCCCACTCCCGCGCCGTTCAGGTCCGTCCTCGGAGGCCGTCCGGCCCTTGACCGCAGTCGTCGGGCGTGCCGACGGTGGGGCGACCGCTACCGGAGGCACGCGACGTGGAACTGGTCCTCGAGCTGACCTACTGGCTGTTGGCGGCGGGTGCCAGGTTCCCGAGGCACGGCGCCGCCATCCTCACGGCGACGGCCATCCCGATCGTGGTGATAGTCCTGCTGCTCGACTCCGGCGTCACCACCGAGGTCGGCACGACCATGCTCATCTCGTCCGTCATCGGCGGGATCGCCATCGCTGTGCCCGCCGAGGGCCTCGGCTCGGGTCCGAACCGGTGGCTGGACTGGTCGGTCGTCATCGTCGGAGCCGTCCTCGGGCTCGTCGCGGCCCTCGGCTTCGTCATCTTCTTCGGTCTGTTCGGCACGATGTTCGGGCTGTACGCGGCAGCCACCGCGGCCGGCGCGTGGCTCGCCCTACGCCTGGCCATCGCCATCGTGCGCATGTTCCTGGCTCGGCGCCAGCGACCGGCCTGACCATCGGTGGCCACCGGGTGGCAATTGACCCGCGATGGGCAGTCGCTGCTTGTGTCGAAGCGGGTTCGTGTCGAGATCGTGACCTCCCTCACTTGCCGGTCGCGACGGGCGCGAGCACGCTCACCTTGAGCGGGGGGCGATGAGGCGCGACTCGCGTACGTTGGCCGCCTGGGTCCCGTTGAGCCACTGGCGAACCCGGCC
>JASFQX010000424.1:0-3083 GCA_050115215.1 Chloroflexota bacterium | reverse complement strand
CCAAGTGCTCGGCCCTCGAGCCAGCTCACACGGCACGGATTCCCACCCAGATACAACAGGGGGCCCGACCACCCCTTCCACTCTCGCCTGCGGGCGGTAGCATCGTTACCGTGGAGCAGACGGACCCGCGCCCGGACGCGGGGATCTATTCCGAGATCGACATCGCCGCCCCGCAGCGACAGGTGTGGACCGTGCTCGCCGACATCGCGTCGTGGCCCACCTGGAACCCGGCGATCCGCGAAGCTCACAGCGACGGCCGGCTCGAGGTCGGCAGCAGGTTTCGCTTCTCGACTGAGCTCGGCACCTTGAAATGCCGCGTCACGCACGTGGACGCACCTCGAACCCTCATCTGGAAAGGCCGCGTGCTCGCCCTCGGTGAGTGGCAGAAGTGGCAGATCGAGCCGGGCCCGGCGGGCACCCGCGTCTCGGTCCAGGCGAAGATGACCGGGCCTGTCTCCCGCCTCTTCCAGCGGCGGCTGGATGCCCGCCTGCAGCGCGTGCTCGACGCCGTCGTGCAGCTGCTACGCCTGGAGGCCGAGGCTCGCGCGACCGAGGATCAAGAGGAAGCCGAACGGGCAGCAGCCCTCCTGGCAATGGACCGATCGCATGAGTGAACGGTCGATGAAGCGCCTGAACCTGGGCTTCCGCTTCATCCTCGAGATGCTGGCGCTGGTGGCGCTGTTCCTGTTCGGCCTCTCGCTTTCGGACGACCTGCCGGTCCAGCTCGTGCTCGCGATCTGCCTGCCGCTCCTGGCCATGATCGTGTGGGGCCTGTTCGTGGCGCCCAAGGCCAGCCGCCGACTCGACGATCCGGCGCGCCTCGCGGTCGAGCTCGTGGTCTGGTTCGCCGGCGTGCTCGCCTTCGGCTTCGCGATCAGCGTGATCCTGGCCATCCTCTTCGGCCTGGCCGTGCTCATCAGCCTGGTGCTGATGTTCTATTGGGGCCAGCGCGGCGCCTGATGGCGGGCGTGTCAGACGCACCCCGGCTTACCCGCCGAAGCCTCCGCTGAGCGAGTCGGACAGGTACGGCTCCGCATCCGCCGGGTTCAGGAGGTAGTCCTGCTTCGGCCGCCCTCGCTGGCGCCGCAGGGTCTCCTCGACGTCGATCGGCTCACCGAAGAGCTGCTCCAGCAGGTCTCCGACGAAGGCGCGGTCGGCCAGCTGGCGGTACTCGAGCTCCACGTAACCCGGTGAGTCGCCGTAGCGTGCGCGCGTGCGCTCGAAACCGGACCGCAGCCCGTCGCGATAGCGCCGGTAGTCGGACGGGTCGAAGGTGACTCGCGGCTCGGACGAACCGTCGCCCGCCTTCCATTCGCCGCTCTCCACCGCCAGCTGGCGCGAGACGTACTGGTCGAACGTGGCATCGCGCCAGAGGTGGAGGACACGGTGGTCGGCCGCTCCGAACCGTCCCCACACCGGGTCCTGCTCGCGGTGGTAATAGAAGACCTTGGCTCCGACCCAGTGGCGTCGCTGCAGGCCGTGGGCGAGCACGAGCTCCCACCACCCGGTCAGGTCGGAACGGTGCAGCGCACGCGCGGACTCGGGTAGGTGGAGGCGCTTCACCAGCTTGTCCCAGCCGGGCTTGGTCGGGAACTCGCCGCGGAAGACCTCGCCGAAGCAGGCCGCGCGAGAGATCTGGCGCAGGTAGGAGACGAGCAGGTTGGAGCCCGATCGTGCGCTCGAGACGATGACGAAGGCCCGCGGCTGGCCGTCGTCGGTCAGAAAGGGCGCCGACGGCGCCGCAGGTTCAGGCGCCGTCACACCTCGTCATCGCGAGGGGAGCGCTCATCGTCACCGGCGAGTTCGTCCTCACCGCCGAGATCGACCGCGTCCGCCGCGTCAGCGGCGTCCTCCGTGTCCGGCTCACCCCGGTCGAAGGCGGCCTTGTCCCGCCAGTGCGTGTCGCAGCTCAGGCAGACGATGCCGACGGTGCCCTCGTTGGGCAGGTCACCCATGCCCAGCATGTCGCTGTACTGCTGCACGCCCATGATGTCGATCTCGGGCGGCCGGTCCAGCGCCAGCGTGTTTCGGCCACAGACGGGGCAGGCCAGTTCGGAACGCGTTTCCTCGTTCATGACCTCCTCACTTGGTGACGTTGCCTGCAAGCCACACTAGCAGCCCGGGCGTGACACGGCGACGACGGCCGCGGCAGTACCATTCGGCCATCGTCAAGGGAGTACCAGTGGTGCCCGTGCCTGCCGCACCACGCGCGACCCGCGCGCGGGTACATGGGGTAGTGCGTGTCGGCTGACCAGATCATCCTGCTCGTCGTAGGGCTCATCGTCATCGCCGCGGTCGCGGTGACGGTGGCCTACGCGACCTCGATGGCGGCGCGTGGCTCACGGCCCCAGCAGCCGGCCGAACCCGCCGCCGCGATGCGCCCCGCCGCTGAGACGGTCGATCCTTCACTGGGCCAGGCCACCACCGGCAATGCCCGCACCAGCACCTCCTTCATCACGCCCGCCAGCACCCGGCAGGTGGCGCGCGTGGTGGCCCTGCTGTTCCTCGCCGCCGTCGGGGTCGTGGTGGCCCTGACTCGCGCCTGGCCCGACAGCGAGCCGGCCATCTACACGCTGCTCGCGGGCGGCCTGCTGCTGATCGTGCTCTTCATGGACATGATCCCGCCTGCGGCTCTCGGCCGCTACCGCCGGCCGCTCGAGGGCATCGGGGCCATCGTCTTCCTGGGCCTGCTCATGGCCCTCACCGGCGGTGCCGACAGCCCCTTCCTGGTGGGCTTCTACCTCGTGGCGGCCGGCACCGCGCTCTCGTCGGAGGGCCGCGCACCGCTGGCGGTGGCCATCTTCGGGGCCGTCACCATCGCCGTCGTGGGCCTGCTCGACGCGCTCGTCGTGGGCCCGCTGGAGCCGGAGGCGCTGGCCTGGATCGGCATCAACGCGGTCTCGCTCATCCTGCTCGCCGACATCGCCACCGCCGCCGCTCGTGCGCAGCGGCATGCCCGTGATGAAGCACTGCGGGCCTCGCGCTTCGACGCCCTGACCGGGCTCTACAACCGCTCGTTCTTCTTCACCACCATGGAGCAGGAGCTGCGCCGATCGGACCGCATGGGCCGCGGGTTCACCATG
>JASFQX010000423.1:0-3090 GCA_050115215.1 Chloroflexota bacterium | reverse complement strand
ACCCACGATCGCTTCGAGATCACGCAGGAAGTGGGTCTCCTCGCCGCACGAGATGCGCGGATGGGCATCGAGCAGCAGTCGCAGCAGCGTCGTGCCCGACCGTGGAGAGCCGATGATGAAGACCGGCGGGGCGTCATCGTGGGCAGCTTCGATCGCGTCCGGCGCCTTCGAGTCGTGCGTAGGCGGGGTCAGCGGCTGGTCGTCCGTCATGCGTGCGGGCAAGTCTAGCGATGGCTCGCGGTACCATTCGCCCTGCGTGCAGCCTCGCGGCCCGCGAGGTGGCCAGGAGGAAGGCGAGAGGAGGACCAGCGCCCGTGTCCGTCACACCGTCTGCGGCGCCCGCCATCGTCTTCGGGACCGATGGCTGGCGGGCCAGGATCGGCGAGGAGTACACCTACGACAACGTTCGTCGCTGCGCCCAGGGCGTGGCCGAGTGGGTCATGGGGCAGGGGCTGCAGGCGAAGGGCGTGGTGATCGGCTACGACCGCCGCTTCAGCAGCGAGTACTTCGCCGCCGCCGCCGCGGAGGTCCTGCTGGCCCACGACATCGACGTGCTCGTCGCCAGCGAGGCCATCCCGACCCAGATGACCTCCTACGAGGTGGTCGAGCGGGGTGCGGCCTGCGCCATCGTCATCACCGCCTCACACAATCCCTGGACCGACAATGGCTTCAAGATCAAGTCCCCCACCGGTGCCGCCGCCAACCCGGAGATCCTGCACGCGGTGGAAGCGTCCATCGTGGCCAATGCCGCCGGCAGCCCGCCGCGTCGACCCTTCGACGAGGCCGAGGCGGCCGGCAAGGTCGCCTACCTCGACCCCTTCGCCGGCTACGAGCGCTTCGTGCGCCGCACGCTCGACCTGGACAAGCTGCGCGCCGCCGAGATGCGCGTGCTGGTCGATCCGCTCTACGGGTCCGGAGCCGGCTGGATCAGTCGGCTGCTGGCCGGCGGTACCATCGTGGTCGACGAGATCCACAGCGAGCGCAACCCCTGGTTCGGCGGTGTCAACCCCGAACCGATCCGCCCGCATATCGATGAGGCGCTGGAGCGCATCCGCGATGGTGGCTACGACCTGGGCCTGCTGCTCGACGGCGACGCCGACCGGGCCGGCGCGGCTGACGAGCAGGGGGTCTTCATCCACCAGCTCCAGTGCTACGGCCTGCTGGCCTACTACATGCTCGAGCATCGCGGCGAGCGTGCACCGCTGGTCACGACCGTCAACGAGACCGCCATGGCCTTCCGGCTGGGCGAGCTCTACGGGGTCGAGGTGCACGAGACGCCCGTCGGCTTCAAGTACGTCGGGCCCAGGATGATCGAGACCGGCGCCATGATGGGCGGGGAGGAATCGGGCGGCTACGGCTTCGGCATGCACCTGCCCGAGCGAGACGGCATCTATGCCGACCTGCTCCTGCTCGACCTCTTCATCCGCGAGCGCGAGGCCGGCCGGGCCACGGTCTCGGAGGCCGTGGCGCACCTGCACGAGGTGGCTGGCCCGTCGTTCTACCTGCGCACGGACGTCCACACCGATCGCGCCTCGTACCCGGCGCTGAAGGCGCGCCTCCTGTCCGAGCTGGGTACGCACTCGCCCGACACGCTCGCTGGCCGCCCGGTCGAGCGGGTCGTGTCGCTTGACACCGGAGACGGCTTCAAGTTCTGGGTCGACGACGGGTCCTGGCTGCTGGTGCGCTTCAGCGGCACGGAGCCCCTGGTGCGCGTGTACGCGGAGGCCAGCAGCGCTGAGCTGCGCGACGCTCTCCTGGCCGAGGGCGACTCCATGGTCAACGGCTAGAGGCCCGAGGCGTCCATGACCCAGCCGGGCACGGCCAACATCCTCGACGACGCGGCTGCGATGGCACGCATCGACAGCGAGGACATGCTCGGTCGGGTCGCCGCGCTCCCGGGGCAGGTGGCCGAGGGCTGGCGGATCTCCCGGGGGCTGGAGCTACCGTGGGCGAGGCCGAGCTCGGTCGCGGTCCTGGGCATGGGAGGCTCGGCCATCGGGGGCGACCTGGTCAAGGGCATCTGGACAGACCGCATCACGGTGCCGGTGGAGGTCCTGCGGGGCTACGAGCTGCCGGCCTGGATCGGCCCCGAGACGCTCGTCATCGCCAGCTCCAAGAGCGGCCAGACCGAGGAGACCCTGCGCCAGCTGGAGACGGCCCTTGCCCGCCGTTGTCCCGTCGTCTGCGTCACCTCGGGTGGCGTCCTGGGCAACGTGGCCCGTGCCGCCGGCCTGCCCCTGGCCGTGATCCCTGCCGGCGGGGCCCCGCGCGCTTCGATCGGCTGGTCGATGGGCATCGTGGCCGGGATCCTCGAGCGCGCCGGCGTGCTCACGCTCGAAGCCCCTGAGATCGATGCCGGCGTGGCCTCGGGGATGGCCACGGGTGCGCGCTGTGCGGCCTCCGTGCCCACCACGGAGAACCCGGCCAAGCAGCTGGCCTGGTCGCTGGTCGACCGCTTCGTGATGGTCGGCGGCTCGGGCTTCCTCGCGCCCGTGGCGCGCCGCTGGAAGTCCCAGCTCAACGAGAATGGCAAGGCCACCGCGATCTTCGAGGAGCTGCCCGAGGCGACCCACAACACCGTGGTCGGCTTCGAGCAACCCGAGTCGCTGCGCGACCATCTGGCGATCGTCCTGCTCGGGAGCACGCTGGATCATCCGCGCGACACGCTGCGCGCGCAGCTCGTGGGCGACCTGCTCGAGACCGGCCACATCTGGCACACCTTCGTGGAGGTGGAGGGGGAAGGGCCCCTCGGCCATGCGCTGTCGGCCATGCTCATGGGCGACTACGTCAGTGTGTATCTGGCCTTCATGTACGCCATCGATCCGACACCCGTCGATGTCATCAGCTACATCAAGGAGCAGCTGGCACTGGCCGATCAGGCTGATGCCGAGTAGACCTTCGGCCCCTGCCCCTTCTTGGCGGAGTCGCTAGTCTAGGACCACAGGGATCGGCGCTGGTCGAGCGGGTCCTTCAGGGCCTGGCCTGGCGCCGTGAGAGTGCCCACCGAGGCGGACAGCGGCGGGCAGGAGGTTGGGGACACATGCACTCGAGCGTCATCGGCAAGATCGAGAAGGCACACCGCTACGCTCG
>JASFQX010000422.1:0-3098 GCA_050115215.1 Chloroflexota bacterium | reverse complement strand
CGGCGATGGCCCCGGCCGAGCCGGTGGCCGAGATGAACGCGGCCAGCCGGAGCTCATCGTCCTCGGCCGCGAGGCTCTCGAACACACGTCCGATCGCGGCACCGGTGAGGTAGAAGTGGCCGATGTGGTTCCCGAACTCGCTGAACTGGTTGAAGATGACCGTCTGCGGATCCCGGTCGAGCTCGGCGCACTTGTCGTAGATCTCCTTGACGTTCGATTCGGTGCCGGGCGTGCGGATGATGTCCTCCGGCGCCGTCACCCACGAGGCCAGCCAGTCGAAGCGCTCCTGACTCATGCCTTCCGGCAGCACCGCCACGCCGTGGCTCTGCATGATGCGGCTGACCGCCACGCCGCCGCGGCAGTAGTTGCCGGTCGAGGGCCAGACCGCGCGCTGGGTGGCCGGGTCGAACTGCCCGGTGACGATGCGGGGCGCGAGGCAGCCGTAGGCGGCGATGAGCTTGTGCGAGTGGATCATCGGGAAGCGGTCGCCCAGCAGGACCAGGATGGGGGAGGGCACCCCGGTCAGCTCCGGAGGCAGGACCACGTGGGCCGGCAGCGGCACCGGCATCGGCTGGCCGACGTCGTTGTGCCAGTGGGCCCGGAAGAGGTTGCGCGCGTCGGGCGCATCGGGGTCGGCCCCGGCCACGTCGCTGAGCACGTCGACGGGCATGGCACAGGGATCGGCCAGCTGCGCGAACGTGGGCATGACGATGCCGGCCTCGCGGAACCGGACCACGGAGCTGTCGTAGACGTCCTGGTCCACCACCTCGCGCTCGAGCCCCAGCCGTCGCATCGCATCCTCCACCTAGCAGTCCTGAGCCGTCGCTGAAGCAGGGTGAACGCTGCTCCAGAGCGACGGGTGCGGCTGGCCGGGCCCTGGCATGGGCGGTCTCGGCGCCGACAGGTTCGTCTAGCCTAACGGTGTTCGTTGAGGGTAGGGTGTCGATAGGGCCACTTGGCCCCGCGTCACGCACGAATGGCAGGGACTCGTGGACATCATCCTCAACGGTCAGAACCGCTCCGTCGAATTCGCCGCCGGCACCTCGCTGCTGCAGCTGCTGCGCAACGAGCTGGGGCTCCGCTCGATGAAGGACGGCTGCGCGCCCGAGGGCATGTGTGGCGCCTGCACCGTCATCGTCGACGGCCGCCCGGTGGTCTCCTGTGCCCAGCCGGCCGAGCGCTTCGAGGGCAAGCAGATCGAGACTCTCGAGGGCCTGCCGGAGGAGACGCGCGACCTGTGGGCCGACGCCTTCAGCGCGACCGGCGCCTCGCAGTGCGGCTACTGCACGCCGGGCATCGTGATGAAGTCGGAGGCGCTCCTGCGACGCGAGGCGGATCCGGGCCGCGAGGTCATCACCAAGGCGCTGGCGGGCAACCTCTGCCGCTGCACCGGCTACCTGGCCATCGTCGACGCCATCGAGCAGGTCGCGGCCGCGCGGGCCGGCGGCCCCCGGCCGGTGCCGCACAGCGGTGCCGCGGTCGGCGACCCGGCCCCCAAGTACCGCTCGCGCGAGCAGGTGCTGGGCATGCAGGAGTACGTCGCCGATCACGTCGTGCCGGGCATGCTCCACGGTGCCCTGCGCTTCTCCGATCATCCGCGAGCCGTGGTCAAGGCCATCGACACCTCGGCCGCGGAAGCCGCGCCGGGGGTGATCGCGGTCGTGACCGCGGCCGATGTGCGGGGGGTGCGCAACCAGGGGCTGATCAAGGACGACTGGTACCAGCTCATCGCGGTGGGCGAGACCACGCATTACGTGGGCGACGTCATCGCCGCCGTGGCCGCCGAGACGCGGGCCCAGGCGCGGGCCGCAGCGGAGCTCATCGTGATCGAGTACGAGGTGCTCGAACCGGTCACCGATCCCTTCGAGGCCATGGCCGAGGGTGCGCCCGAGATCGCGCCCGGCGGCAACGTGCTCTCCGAATCGGCCTACACCCGCGGCGACGTGGAGGCGGCCCTGGCCGGCTCCGCCCACGTCGTCTCGGACTCGTTCCGCACTGCCGGCATCGAGCACGCCTACCTGGAGCCGGAGTCCTCGCTGGCGGTGCCGCAGGACGGCTCCGGGCCGCGCCTCCACGTCCTGTCGCAGGGCCAGGGCGCGTGGGAGGATCGCCGTCAGATCGCCTCGCTGCTCGGTTGGCCGGAGGAGGACGTGCTGGTCACGCAGGTGGCGACCGGCGGGGCCTTCGGCGGAAAGGAGGATCTCAACGTCCAGGGCCACGCCGCGCTGCTGGCGCTCAAGGCGGAGCGCCCGGTGCTGCTGGCGCTCTCGCGTGCCGACTCGCTGCGCTTCTCCGTCAAGCGCCACCGCTTCTGGATGGAGTACACGGTGGGCTGCGATGCCGAGGGGCACCTGACCGCGGTCAAGGCCCGCTTCATCGGTGACAACGGCGGCTACGCCAGCGTCGGCACCAAGGTCCTGGAGCGGGCGGCCGGCCACGCCTGCAGCGCCTACAAGGTGCCCAACGTCGACGTCAAGGCCAACGCCATCCTGACCAACAACCCCCCCTGCGGCGCCATGCGCGGCTTCGGGGCCAACCAGGCCAACTTCGGGATGGAGACGATGCTCGACCGGCTGGCCGAGCTGGTGGGCATCGACGGCTGGGAGATCCGCTGGCGCAACGCGCTGGCCGAGGGTGACCGCTTCGGCACGGGCCAGCGGCTGGGCCCGGGCGTGGGCCTCAAGGAGACGCTGCTGGCGGTCAGGGACCAGTACCGGGGAGCGAAGTACGCCGGCATCGCCTGCGGGGCCAAGAACACCGGCATCGGCAACGGCATGAAGGAGTACGGGCGCGCCGTCGTGCGGCCCGAGGGTGATGGACGGCTCACCGTCTTCCACTCCTGGACCGAGATGGGGCAGGGCACCCACACGGTCATGCGCCAGATCGCCGGTGACGAGCTGGATCTGCAGCCGGACCAGATCACCGTCCTGGTCGACACCAGCCACGAGCTGGACACCGGCATCACCACCGCATCCCGGGCCACCATGCTCGGCGGGCGCGCGGTGCTCAAGGCCTGCGAGGCCCTGCGCGCGGAGATGGTCCGACGCCGCTGCCGGCTCGACGACCTGGCCGGGGAGGAGTTCCCGGCCGAGATCGTG
>JASFQX010000421.1:0-3107 GCA_050115215.1 Chloroflexota bacterium | reverse complement strand
CGAGGGCCTGCTCCGTCATCCGCCGCAGCGGGTCTTCGAGGAGCTCTGGACGGGTGCCTTCGCCCTGGAGTCTGTGCCTGCCGCCTTCTACTGCTTCCTGCGAGCGCCCGAGGACCCCGGCGTGGTCATCATCACCGCCGCGAACGCGGGCCACGACACCGACACCATCGCCAGCATGGCGGGGAACCTGGCCGGTGCCTACCTCGGCTCGGGTGCCCTGCGCGACGAGCACCTGTCGTGGTGGGCGGAGCTCGAGGGTCGTGAGGAGCTCGTCGGGCTCGCCGATGCGCTCTTCACGCTGGCCATGGCGAGGAGCTCGGCGACGTAGCCTGTCGGTCTCTCACACCTTCCCGTCGCAGCGTCTGTCGGCCGCCGGGGGCTGCGCGTGGCTCGTGGATCTCCGTGCGTGACTTGTGCCATACAGGTGGCACAGGGCGGTGCGAGTATCATGTTCCTGACGCCGACATGAGCGTCACCCATCCAGAGCGGACGAGGGACTCGGCCCCATGACTCCGCAGCAACCAGTCGGCCCCCTCAGCCGGCACGGTGCTTCCGCCGAGACCGATGGTCGAAGGAGGACCACCCATGGGCATCAAGCTCGACATCAGCGCGGAGACGCCGCTGTCCGACGATGATCGCGACATCCTCGCGGGCCTCTCCGTGATGATGCTGGCCATCGCCAACCGCCAGAACCTCGCGGACCAGCCCCACATGCAGGACGAGGAGGAGGGCCAGGACCCGTTCGACGACAAGCCGGCGGAGTGCGGCCGGTTCGACGACGACGGCCGGGTCTGCGTCCGCGAGGCCGGGCACTCCGGTCGCCACAGGTATCGCCCGCTCGCGCTCGCCTTCTCCGGCAACGGCCTGGAGAACTGACGAGGCCGGAGGGCTGACCAGTCCCCGTCGATCCTGGCGATCCTCCGGCGTCCGTGCCATACAGGTGGCACAGCGCCCCCGTACGCTGGGCCACACGACCGACGCCGACGGGACGGACGTCTCGTCGGCCCGGTCACCTATCCAGAGCGCCCGAGAGTCCCGGCTCGATGACGGCGCGGCAACCGGTCCTGTCCCTCCGAGCGGGACGCGGTGCCCCAGCCGGGTCCGATAGGTCATGGAGGACCCCATGCACGACCGATCCCGTTCCCGCCAGGTATCGCCCGGCTCCCCGAGCGAGCCGGCGCCGCCGGCTCTGATGTTCCGCCAGGGCGATGTCCTGCTCCTCGCCGTCGATGCCCTACCCGAGCAGGCCCAGCCCGAGTCGCGAAGCGGCCGCATCGTGCTCGCCGAGGGCGAGGTCACGGGGCACGCCCACGCGGTCGAGGAGCGCGACGCGCGGACCTTCACCCACGAGGGCCAGCGCTACCTGCTGACCAGGTCGAAGGCCCAGCTCATCCACGAGGAGCACGCGCCCATCGAGGTGCCGCCGGGCGCCTACCGGGTCGTCATCCAGCGCGAGTACGAGCCCGATCCGGTCCGCAGCGTCACGCCGAGCCAGCAGTGGCGCCGGGTGGTCGACTGATGAGCCCGCTCTTCCCCCAGGCGGTGCGCGAGCGTCGCCTCGCGGCTTACACGGCCGAGTGGACCGCGGTCCGGCGGTCCACCGAGCCGGCCGATCGCGAGCGGGCCGAGCGGGCCATCGCCGAGCTCTACGCGGAGCGTGGCCTCTCGGTCCCGGAGGTCCTGTGGGTCCCGTCACCGGCAGCGGGCGTCATCGCCTGGCACGTGGCCTCGCGCGGGCGGCCACCGGTCCGCAACCTCTACACCCGCGGTGAGGTCGGGACCGGGGCCAACCGCGAGATCCATGCGCTCGACGACCCGTTCGGCCTCGAGCCGGCCTGGGAGCAACGCGCCCTCGAGCGTGCCCGCCCGGGCCTCTGGGACGCGATCACCACGGTGCCCATGCCCTGGCCCCGTTCCGATCGCCTCACCTTCGAGCTGCCGCAGGTCCACGTGCGCGCCGCGCTCGAGCGGGCCGTGATGGCCGCCAACGGCGTCGATCGGCGCGAGTTGCCCAGCGGCGCGCGCGAGTGGCTCGCCGCGGCCCCACCCGACCATCCGCCCCGGCGGGTCGACCCGCGCGGCGACCGCTGGCTCGCGCAGCGGGTCATCGGGGAGCGCTGGGATGGGCTGGCGGCAAGCATCGGGACCGAGCTGCTGGAGCAGGTCGCGCTCGAGGGCCTGGCCCAGGCGGTCAACTCCCTGCTCGACGTGCGGGCGGCGCTGCCGCAGGCCCTGCGCGCGATGGACATGCCGCAGCTGCGCGACGGTCTCCTGGGCATGGGCCTGCTCACCCACGTGCTCGGCATCCCACTCTGGCGCCTGCGTGTGGAGCGGAACGAGCGGGCTCGGATGGTCGAACGACGATTGGAGGTGGCCCGCTCGGTCGGCGCCTGGTGGGCGCTGGAGGGCCTGGCCATCTGCTGCGAACGACCCCTGGTGCTCCGCCTGGACGAGGAGGGTCGCCCCCATTCGACCGACGGTCCGGCCATCGCCTACGGTGACGGCTTCGAGGTCTGGGCCGACCACGGGGTGTCGATCCCGAGCTGGCTCGTGACCGAGCCCGGGCGTCTCTCCGTCGAGGCCATCGATGCCGAGCGCAACGCCGAGGTCCGGCGGATCATGATCGAGCGCTTCGGGGCCGAGCGCCTCGTGCGCGAGGGCGACGCGACCCTGGTGTCCGAGGACGAGACCGGCCGGCTCTGGCGGCGCAGTCTGAAGGATCGCCAGTTCGGCGAGGAGGACATCACGATGGTCGAGGTCCGGAACTCGACCCCGGAGCCCGATGGCAGCTTCCGGACCTACTTCCTGCGCGTGCCGAACCTGACGTTCACCGCGCGCGACGGCGTGGCCTGGACCTTCGGGCTCTCCGAGCGCGAGTACGCGCCCGCGAAGGAGACGTAGCGCCATGCGGCCAGGCGTCGGCGTGCTTCGAGAGCCGCTCGTGCGTCGCAGCGATCGCATGGGCACAACGACCCATGGTCGGTGGACTTCGAGGCCGCTAGCGTGGGGAGCTCCGAAACGGCGCGGCATCGGGTCGTCCCACCTCTGATCGAGCTGGCGCCGTGGCCGGGAACGGATAGAAGGGTGATGAGTTGAAGGCCAACGCA
>JASFQX010000420.1:0-3114 GCA_050115215.1 Chloroflexota bacterium | reverse complement strand
CCATGAGCGCTTCGTCGTCGATAGCGAGCAGGTCCCAGGCCACGTACGACGCCGGCGTCTGCTCGGCCAGCATGGCCACCCGCGAGGCTGCCGGATGGATACGCATCAGCAGCGCGTCGAAGTCGAGCGCGCCGTCGCGGGCGATGACGATCTCGCCATCGAGCACGCACCGCTCGGGAAGGTTGGCCAGCAGCGGCTCGGCCAACTCCGGGAAGTAGCGGTCAAGGGGCTTGCGATCCCGGCTCTGGAGGAGCAGCTCCTGACCGTCACGGAAGACCAGCGCCCGGAAGCCGTCCCACTTGGGCTCGAACAACCACTGCTCGCCCTCCGGCAGCTCCTCGCTGGCCTTGGCCAGCATGGGCTCGACCGGCGGGTCGACGGGCAGGCGCATGCGCGGCACCATACCCGCTGGTGCCAGTCAGCGACAACTGTTGACCGGATCTACCCACCTGTGTGAGCGAGCCTGCGTGGTAGCCTCGAGGTTGTGTCTGGTCCCAGCTTCCGAGGCGATCCCTATCGCGTCCTCGACGTCCGTCACGACGCGAGCGCGGAGGAGATCAAGCGCCGCTGGCGCGAGCTGGCGCGGGAGCACCACCCCGACCGCGCCGGAGCCGACAGCGCCGAGCGCCGGCGTCTGACCACGCGCATGGCGCGCATCAACGCGGCCTACGACGTGCTCAGTGACCCGGTCCGTCGCGCGCGCTTCGATTCCAGCCCGCATGCCCGGCGTGAGCGCTACGCAGAGGGCCGAACGCCGAGCGGAGAAGCGGCTGGTCCGCCGCCACCACCCCCGTCGCGCCCGGTCACGGCACGGTTCGACACCACGGCCTCGTTCCGCCCCCGCAACAGCACCATCCTCCGCCAGAGCAGTCACCGCTCGACGCTGGCGGGGCAGCCGCCGGTCGACTGGCGGGAGTACCGGCGTGGCCCCGACCTGCGCGCGAGCGATCCCAACGGGCCCGTGCACCGCACGGTCGACCCATCGCGCATCCGTCTGCCCAGCCTGGACGAAGCCAAGGCCACGGTGCTGGGCTTCGGCCGCTTCCACGGCCAGACGCTGGGGGAGGTGGCCGAGAAGGAACCGACCTACATCGACTGGATCGCCTCCACCATCACGCGCGACCGCGACCTGGTGATGCGCGCCAAGGTCATCGCCAGCGACCTCGACGCGCGGGGAGTGGAGCGGCGCCCTCGCATGGCCGAAGCCTAGCCGCGTCATTCGCGGCTCCATCCAGTCGCCCCGGTGGGTAGTGGCGGGTCCATCCAGTCGCCCCGGTGGGTAGTGGCGGGTCCATCCAGACGCCCCGGCAGGCAGTGGCGGCCAGAAGAGGCGTCAGAAGGGCGTTCGAGCCGCCGGGGCTGTCCGCCGACCCGGCGACTCGAGGCAGATCCACGCACGGGATGGATGACCCCGCCGCCGTTGACCCCACCACTGACGGGGCCCGGAGCCAGCCGGTACACCAGTTACTCGACTCGTGACCCGGAGACGGCGATCGTTCGGTGTGTGGAGCTGACCGATGCACGGAGTCGTTCGCGCCACCACATTTGACCCATTCGGATCGCGTTTCGTCCCGGGCCCGTTGGTCGACGCCTTCGGGGCCCGTGCCAGCGTCGGGGGACGACGGCAAGGGCAACGGTAGTCCTGCCTCTGCCCGCGGGGCAATGGCGACTTGTTCCGACGCGCCCCGGACCATCGACGTATCGGTTGGTGCGGGCTCGGGCACACGCGCCGCGCCCGGTGTGCTAGAGGGCTTGCTCCAGGATGTAGGTGAGCTCCTCGTCGGTGAGGGCGACGGGGTTGGTGCGCATCGAGCTTCCCGGCGAGTCGGCCACGATCAGCGGGATGTGTGCCTTGGTCATCCCGAAGGCGGAGAGCCGCGGCACCGCCAGCGCCTCCACCATGTCGTGGAGTCCGTCCACAAGCTGCACCCGGGTCGCGCCGTCACGGATGGTGATGGGCAGGCTCGCCAGGATGCGTCCGGCTTCGGCGTACTTGGGCAGCGCCGGCGAGTCCGGATCGCGCTCGGTCAGGGCCGTGATGTTGGCCCGGACCGTCTGCCACAGGACCGCCCCGCAGGCCATGCCGTGGGGAATCGGCAGCTGGGCGCCCAGCGGGCTGGCCAGGCCGTGCACCGCACCCAGGCCCGCGTTGGCCAGGCACACGCCCGAGAGCAGCGCGGCATACGCCATGCGACTGCGGGCCGACGGGGCATCGGGCCCATCCGGGTCCGCGTGCCAGGCCAGCAGTCCATCACGGCAGGCTGCCAGTCCGTCGCGCGCGAGGGCGTCGGTCATCGGCGTCGCCCGCTGGGAGGTGTAGGCCTCCAGCAGCTGCGTCAGGGCGTCGAGCCCATTGGCGGCGATGAGCGATCGCGGCGCGCCCGCCAGCAGGTCCGGGTCCACGACCGCGTCGGCCGGCACCATCGATTCATGGCGGAGCGAGCGCTTGTAGCCATCAGTGCCGCGCTTGGTGATGACCGCGTTGCGCGTCGCCTCGGCACCGGTGCCCGCGGTGGTGGGCACGGCTACCACCGGCAGGGCCGTGCCCGGGTAGGGGATCCCGCGGCCCACGCCTTCGAGGTGGTCCATGAGCTCGGTCGTGACTGGGAGCAATCCGGCGATGGCCTTGGCCGTGTCGAGGGCAGCGCCGCCACCGACCCCGATGACGACGTTGACGTCGTGCCCACGGTAAGTCGCCACGGGGCCTTCCACGTCAGCGGGACCAGGTTCACCGGACACGGAGGTGGCGCCCACGAGCGTGACCCCGGCCTCCGCCAGGCCGGCCTCGAGCTCGGCTCGTCGCGGCGAGGCGCTGAACGAGCGCCCGCCGGTCACGAGCAGCGCGCGCGAGCCATGCCGGGCCACGATCGCTGGCACCTGTGAGAAGACGCCAGCGCCGAAGGTGATGCGCGGGAGCCGGCCGAGCGCGAAGGCCGGAACGGGCTCGGTCATCGCTCGAGCTTGGGGGAGGGCACGTGGACGCCGACGTAGCGGTCGGCATAGCGCTCCTTCGACTTCAGCTCCGGCATGCGCTCCTTGAAGGCCAGGTAGTGCGGCGTGGTCTTGTGGAAGGCGGCCGCCTCCTCGTCGACGTAGACCTCCCACAGCAGGAAC
>JASFQX010000419.1:0-3116 GCA_050115215.1 Chloroflexota bacterium | reverse complement strand
GGCCCCGAGCCGACAAGACCGACCCACCGGCCCAGTGTGCTTGACCATGGGTCCCATCACAGATAAGGGGGTGGTGGGCGGTGAGGGACTCGAACCCCCGACTTCCTCGGTGTAAGCGAGGCGCTCTGGCCAGCTGAGCTAACCGCCCGACAGGGCGATGGTAGCGCCGGGCACGGGCCGACGCCGGATGGGATCAGGAAGGGAGTGGTGCCCAGGCCGGGACTTGAACCCGGATGAGTTGCCTCATACGCCCCTCAAACGTACGCGTATACCAATTCCGCCACCTGGGCCAGGTGTCCGTGAGCCGATCGAGGGTGGTACCGCGGGAGGGACTTGAACCCACACGAGCTGTAATGCTCACTAGGTCCTGAACCTAGCGCGTCTGCCTATTCCGCCACCGCGGCACGTGATCGACCACAGCGCTCTGCGAGCGCGATGCAGCATGGTAGCACGGCGGCAGGAAACACCCCGGTGCCCCGCCGGACGCCCTCCCGTGCCTACTCGAAGATGTAGATGATCATGCACACGACCACGAAGAGGACCGAGAGCGCGATCGTGAACTGGTAGAGGCGCTGCTCCACGCCCCGGCGCGTGTGGAAGCTGGCGGTGTCGCCACCGCCGAAGGTGGCGCCCAGGCCCGAGCCGCGCGACTGCATGAGGATGGCGGTGATCAGGCCGATGGCGGTGATCAGCAGCGCCACGAAGAGGATGACGTCCAAGTGGGTTCGACTCCTGTCGTCGTTGACTTGGCCAGAGGGTAGCACGGCTCCGGTGGCGACCCCACGCGCGGCCCCACGCGCGGCCCCAGGTGCGGCTCCGTCCTCGATGGGCTCGGACTTGCGGCGGGCGCAAGAGCGCGGCCTGTGGTGGCCTCGGATCGGCCCGAGGATGCCATCAGCTGCAAGGTAGTGACGCCACGGTTCACCTCGCGAACCGAACGCGCGCCGGCGGTGCCCGGCCGAGTCGCACTCTTGCATCCCCTGCAACGAGGCCGAGCTCAAGGCCCACAGACACTCGAAGCCCGGTCGTGCCCGGGGCCGGTCCCCTACCCGGGAGACGGCACCGACGTGTCGTTTCCGGGGTTAGTGAGACACGACAGCACGCGGCCCTCAGCTCGGTCAGCCAGCCCCTGAGTTGCTCGAGCGGCGCCGCGACCAGGGCGCGGTCGCCGCATCTCGACCGCTGCGTAGTCACCCCACGCTTGAACGCGACCAGACCGGGCCGGAATCCGCGGGTTCCATGCACGTGGCGCATCGCGGTGACGGTTCCATGCGCCCCATGGTTCGGACCGGCAAGTTCGGGGGCAGGCAGGTCGAGTTCAACCACCCCACGTATCGCGGCGCGTCCGGCCACGCATCGCGGCGCATCGCGGCGCGTCCACCCCACGCATCGCGGCACGTTCAACCACCCCGCGCATAGCGGCGCGTCCGGCCACGCTCGGGCGGAGGGCGCCACCCCACGTATCGCGGCGCGTCCACCCCACGGATCGCGGCGCGCCGGGCGCGTCCACCCCACGAATCGCGGCGCGCCGGGCGCGGCCACGCTCGGGCGCCGGGCGCGGCCACCCCGTGTCTCACGAACCCAGGAACGACGGCTACTCCTTCAGCAGCGAGCGTCCGCTCATGCCCTCGGCCGGCTTGACACCCGTGAGCGCCATGAGCGTGGGCGTGACATCGGCCAGGACCCCGTCGGCCAGGGCCCTGCCCTCGACCACAGAGCCGGCCAGCAGGAACGGCACCGGGCTCAGCGAGTGCTTGGTCACCGGCTTGCCGGCCTCGTCCACCATCACGTCGGCGTTGCCGTGGTCGGCGGTGATGGCCAGCAGCGCGCCCTTCCCGCCCGCAGCCACCGAGGCCGCGTCGGCCGCCAGCACGGCCTCGGCCACCCGGCCGAGGCAGCCGTCGATGAAGGTGCAGGCCTCCACCGTCGCGTCCCACACGCCGGTGTGGCCGACCATGTCGGGGTTGGCGAAGTTGGCGATGATGAGGTCGTACTGGCCCGACTCGACCGCGGCCACGATCTCGTCGGTCACGCCCTTGGCGCTCATCTCCGGCTTGAGGTCGTAGGTCGCCACCTTGGGGCTGGGTACGAGCTTGCGCTCCTCGCCCGGCCAGGCCTGCTCCACGCCGCCGTTCATGAAGTAGGTCACGTGCGCGTACTTCTCCGTCTCGGCCACGTGGAACTGCCGCCAGCCCAGGCCCGAGACGACCTCCGCCAGGCTGGCCACGACCATCGGCGGGTAGGCCACCTGCACCGGCAGGCCGCTCTCGTACTCGGTCAGCGTCACCATCGTCGGGAACGGCGGTTGCCCGCCGCGGTCGAAGAAGGGGAACTCCCGGTCCACCAGCGCGTGCGTCAGCTGCCGCGCCCGATCGGCGCGGAAGTTGAAGTGGATGACCACGTCCTCGTCGCGCACGGTGCCGTCCACGCCCTCGATGAGGGTGGGCTTGACGAACTCGTCGTTCTCGCCGCGCTCATAGGCAGCTGCCAGCGCCGCCTCCGCGGACGGGGCCGGCGCGGTCTGGTAGCCGATGCCGTAGACCATCGCGTCGTACCAGGCCTTGGTCCGTTCCCAGCGCTTGTCGCGGTCCATGCCGTAGTAGCGGCCGCCGATCATGGCGAAGCGGGCGCCGGGATGGACCCCGGCCAGCCGCTGCTCGAAGTCGGGGATGAAGCGGTCGGCCGAGCGCGGCGGGGTGTCGCGCCCGTCGAGCAGGCCGTGGACCACCAGGTCGGTGACGCCCGCCTCCTGCGCCAGCTGCGCGATGGCCACGGCGTGGGCATCGGTGGAGTGGACGCCGCCGGGGCCGATGAGCCCAACCAGGTGCAGCCGCGAGCCGGCCTCGGCCACCTGCCGCACCGCCGCCAGCAGGACCTCGTTCTGCTTGAAGCTGCCGTCGGCGATCTCGGCGTCGATGCGCGGCAGGTCCTGCAGCACCGGGCGTCCGGCCCCGATGTTGAGGTGGCCGACCTCGCTGTTGCCCATCTGACCTTCGGGCAGGCCGACCGCGAGGGCGGAGGCGTCCAGCCGCGAGTTGGGCCAGGTCTCGAGCATCGCCCGCCACAGGGGCATGTCGGCGGCAGCGATGGCGTCGGCCTCGGGGTCGGGCCCGTAG
>JASFQX010000418.1:0-3116 GCA_050115215.1 Chloroflexota bacterium | reverse complement strand
CGCGCTGGAGGACTCCTGGTTCGCGGCCCGGCCGACGATGCCGCTGGCCGCGTTCACTGCAGTGTAACGCGGAGTGGCCGTTCGGCCGCCGAGGGCCGAGCCGCGCCCTGCGCTGTTCCGGCTCGTACACGGCCCGCTAGCAACGAGCCGTGACCGCCGCCGCCCCCACCGGCCGTCCCTCCGTGCTCTCGGGACAGGCTGCCGGCATCCTCCTCGTCCTCGTCTCGGCCGCCGGCTTCGGCTCTGGGGCGCTCTTCGTCCAGCCGCTCTACGAGGCGGACATGGAGCCGCTGGCGGTGCTGTTCTGGCGCTTCACCACGGCGGCGCTCTTCGGCTGGGGCTTCCTGCTGCTGTCGTCGGGACGGCGGGCTGCGCTGCGCGCGCTGCCCCGCAAGCGCATCGTGGTGCTGCTCTTCCTCGGCGCCATCTACGTGGGCAACAGCTACGCCTTCATCGCCTCGCTGCAGGTGGTGTCGATCTCGCTGGCCTCGATCATCGCCTACCTCTACCCGGCCATCGTGGCCGTCATGGCGACGCGGTTCCTGCGCAGCCTCCAGGGTCGTCGAGCCTGGCTGGCCCTGGCCATCTCCATCGTCGGCATCGCGCTCACCGTCGGCGGCATTCCCGAAGACGAGCTGCCACCGCTGTGGGGTCTGGCGCTGGCCTTCGCGAATCCGGTCATCTATGCCACCTGGATCATCCTCCAGGCCCGGCTGGCCGGGGAGCGGCCGGGGACGACCTCGGCGGGTCAGCAGGTCGCCATCCCGCCAGGCGACGCGGAGACCGCGATCGACGCGCCGGAGCCGTCGCCGGCGGCGGCGCTGATGACCACCGCCACGGCCGTGGTCTACGCGGCCTTGCTGCTGGGCAGTGGTGGATCGATCTCGCCGGCCGAGGTACCCGGCGGGGTGTGGCTGCCGCTGCTGGGGCTGGGGCTGGTGGCCACGGCCATCGCCATCCAGACCTTCTACGCCGGCGTGAAGCGCGTCGGCGGAGCACGGGCGTCGCTCATCAGCACGGTGGAGCCGGTCTACACCGTGGCGCTGGCGGTGGTCCTCTTCGGCGAGAGCCTCACGACCATGCAGCTCGTCGGTGGGGCGCTGGTCATCCTCGCCGTCATCCTCGCCGAAACCGGACGGCCCGATACAGTAGCGGCGACCGCCGACCAGGCGACCTGAGCCCGACCACTGTACAGGAGCCACCAGATGCGACTCGTCTCCTTCATGGCCGAAGCCGGCGAGCGGCTCGGCATCGAGGCCCATGACGGCCGCGTCTGGCCCAGCCGCTCGCTTGGGGCCGACCTGCCGGCCACGATGGCGGAGCTGCTGGCAGGCGGCGAGCCAGCGCTGCGGGCATTGCGCGCTGCCGCCGAGGCCGCGGTGGCCGCGGGTCGACCGGGCGACGTCGAGCCCGAGCCGCGCCTGGCACCGGTGCCGCGGCCGGGCAAGATCATGGCCGTCGGACTCAACTACCGCGACCACGTCGAGGAGCAGGGCGGCAAGGTCAAGGTTCCCGAGCGCCCCATGCTCTTCGCCAAGTTCCCGACCGCGGTGGTGGGTGACGGCGCGACCGTCGAGTGGGACCCGCGCCTGACCGCGGCGGTGGACCTGGAGGCCGAGCTGGGCGTGATCATCGGCCGCACTGCCCGACGCGTGGACGAGAGCGAAGCTCTCGACCACGTGCTGGGCTATACCTGCGTCAACGATGTCACCGCGCGCGACCTGCAGTACAGCGACAGGCAATACGTGCGGGGCAAGTCGCTCGATACGTTCTGTCCCATGGGTCCTGCGCTGGTCACCACCGACGAGGTCCCCGACCCGGGCGTGCTCGACGTGCGCAGCTACCGCAACGCCCAGCTGATGCAGGCCTCCAACACGGCCAACCTCATCTTCAGCGTGTCCTACCTCGTCTCGTTCTGCTCCCAGGCCTTCACGCTCGAGCCGGGCGACGTGATCTGTACCGGCACGCCGTCGGGCGTGGGCTACTTCCGCGAGCCGAAGGTGCTGATGCGCGAGGGCGACGTGATGACCGTCGAGGTCGAGGGCGTCGGCCGCCTGACCAACCCCTGCCACGAGATCCCAGCTGGCTGAGACACCGCCGGAGCCGCGAGCCGCGACGCCGCCACTGGGAACGACGTCTAGCGAGTCGCCAGCAGGGCCTCCTGGAAGATGCCGAGCGCCTGCTCGATCTCCGAGCGCTGCACGTCCAGCGGCGGGATCCAGCGCACGACGTTGCCGGCGCCGCAGGTCAGCACCAGCAGGCCTCGCTCGTTGCAGGCCTGGCTCATGGCGCTGCCCAGCGCCACGTCGGGCGCAGCGGGATCCTTGATCATCTCGACCCCGATCATCAATCCCGGACCGCGGATATCGCCGATGCGCGGGTCCTCGGTCTGGAGCGCCTTGAGGCCAGCGGTCAGCTCCGCTCCCCGCTCGGCGGCGTTGGCCACGAGGTGCTCCTCGTGCATCACCTCCAGCACCGCGATGCCGGCGGCGCAGGAGACGGGATTGCCGCCGTACGTGGAACCGTGCGCCCCGACACCCCAGCGCTCCTGCAGCTCGCGAGGCGAGATGAGCGCCGCCAGCGGCATGCCGTTGGCGATGGCCTTGGCCGCCAGCACCACGTCGGGCACGATGCCCGCGTGCTCGAAGGCCCACATCCGCCCGGTACGCCCGTAGCCCGACTGCACCTCGTCGGCGATGAGCAGGATGCCGTGCCGCGTGGCCAGCTCGCGCAGGCCCTGCAGGAAGCTGATGGGTGCCGGGACGTAGCCGCCCTCGCCCTGCACCGGCTCGATGATGAAGGCGGCCGTGCTTGCGGCCTGGATCTGCCCGGCGAAGAGCCGCTCCAGGTGGTCGAGGCAGACCTCGCTGGCACGCTCCTCGTCACCGTCGAAGTCGCGGTAGGCGTTGGGGAAGGGGGCGATGTGGATGTCCGGCACCAGCGGGTCGTAGCCGCTGCGGTAGTTGAGGCTCGATGAGGTCAGGCTGGTAGCGCCGTAGGTGCGGCCATGGAAGGCCTCGCTGAAAGCGATGATGTGGGTCTTGCCCGTGGCTCGGCGCGCCATCTTCATGGCCCCGTCCACGACCTCCGCCCCCGAGTTGCCGAAGTAGACCGTG
>JASFQX010000417.1:0-3122 GCA_050115215.1 Chloroflexota bacterium | reverse complement strand
CACCATCCACTACTTCGGTGCCGGGACCTCCGGCCGCATCGCTACGCTCGATGCCTCTGAGCTGCCGCCCACCTTCTCGGCCGACGCCGAGCGCACCGTGGCTCACCACGCCGGCGGCACTTACGCCCTGCGCCACTCGGTCGAGGGGATCGAGGACGACGTAGCCGCGGGACGGGAGGCCGCGGCCGAGGTGACCGCCGCCGACGTGGCCGTGGGCGTGGCCGCGAGCGGTCGCACGCCGTGGGTGGTGGGCGCACTCGAGGCGGCGCACGAGGCCGGTGCGTACACGGTCATGATCAGCTCCGCGCCACAGGGCCCGGTCAGGGACCTGGTCGACGCCTACGTCCACGCTGACACGGGCCCCGAGGCCATCGCCGGCTCCACCCGGCTCAAGGCCGGCACCGCCCAGAAGCTGCTGCTCAACGGGTTCTCGACCTCGCTCATGATCCGCCTGGGCAAGACCTACTCCAACCTCATGGTCGACGTGAAGCCCCAGAACGCCAAGCTGCGCGGCCGGGTCGTGGGCATCCTCGAGGAGGCCACCGGCGCCCCCGAGCTCGAATGTGCTCGGGCGCTCGAAGCGGCCGACGGGGAGACCAAGACGGCCATCGTCGGCCTGCTCGCAGGCGTCGATGCCGCCGCGGCCCGGAGGGCACTCACGACTGCGAATGGCCGGGTGCGAGGGGCTCTCGCCGCGCTCGGCGCCTCGCCCGACCACACCGACACTGCTGCTGACGAGGTGCCTATGGAGGGATGACCGGCAGGTATCGCCAGGACTCCTGGGGTCGCATGGACCCCAACAGCCCGTATCCCCAACTCGAGGAGGAACATGAGCAAGCTCCCGAAGCGAACCATCGCGACGCTGCTGGCAGCCCTGATGGCCGTGCCGATGGTGGCACCGGTCGCTCTCGCCCAGGACGGCGAGACCGCCGAGGACGTCACGTTGACCGTGTGGTCCTGGCGCCCTGAGGACGAGGACGCCTACAACACCATCTTCGACGTCTACGAGGAGGCCAATCCGGGCGTCACCGTCGAGTTCATCCCCTTCGTCAACACCGACTACAACAACATCCTCAGCACGGGCCTGACCGGCGCCGGTGGTCCCGACGTGGCGCAGGTCCGCAGCTACGGCGGCGTCCAGCCCATGATCGAGGCCGGCCAGCTGCTGGCGCTCGACGACAAGATCAGCACGCTGGACAACTTCCCGCCGCTCGCGCTCAGGTCGCAGACGGGCCAGTCCGATGGCCTCGTCTACGGCGTGCCCATCGCCTACCAGGCCTTCACCGCCTTCTACAACAAGGCCATCTTCGATGAGCTTGGCCTGACCGAGCCCGAGACGTGGGACGAGTTCGTGAACGTGCTCGACACGCTCGCGGCCAACGACTACATCCCGATCTCGTCGCCGGCCAAGGACAACTGGATGATCGCCATCGTGATGGACGCCATCGGCGCGCCGCGCTACGGCGGCACGCAGTTCGAGTCCGACGTGCTCAGCGGTGCGACCGACTTCAACGATCCGAACTACGTGGCTGCCATCGAGCTGATGGACTGGCTGCTGCAGTACCTGCCCGATGACGTCGTCGGCGTCAGCTACGAGGACTCCAAGACGCTCTTCCTGGCCGAGCTCGCAGGCATCTTCATCGGCGGTTCGTTCGAGATCGGCTACTGGCGCGAGAACGGCCCCGACCTCGACCTCGGGATCTTCGCGGTCCCGGCGCCGCCCGACTCGCTGGCTCCGTCCAGCGTCGTCGGCTGGTACGACGGCGCCTTCGGTGTCAACGCCAACTCGGACAACCCCGACGAGGCGCTCAAGCTCGTCGAGTGGATGGGCACCCCGGAGTTCGGCCAGCTCTACACCGAGAACATCAAGCAGCTCTCGGCGGTCCCCGGCACCACGCCCGAGGATCCGCTGCTGGCCGAGTTCGGTGAGCTCTTCGCGGAGTCGCCGGTCTCGTACCTGCACCTGGTGAACTTCCGCTACGAGCAGCCCAATGGTGACGCCCTGCTGCGCGACGGCGTCATCGCCATGTGGCTCGGGGAGAAGACCGCGGAGGAGGTCGCGGCCGACGTCCAGACCGGTCTCTCGCAGTGGTTCACCCCCGGAGAGTGACCTCCTGAATGACGGCAGCTTCGTCCTCTCGTGACAAGCAGGCCCGCTCCACGTCCAGCGGTGGCGTGGGGCGGGCCGCGCCGCCATGGCGGGTGCTGCTGGTCTTCCTGGCGCCCGCCTTCCTGCTCTACACCGTCTTCCTCATCTGGCCGCTGATCCAGGCGCTGTTCTTCAGCTTCTTCGAGTGGAAGGGCACCGTCCGTGGCGACTTCGTCGGCCTCGACAACTTCGCCGAGCTCATCAACCGCTTCCCGCTCAACGAGCAGCTGCCGCGGGCCTTCCTGCACAACATCGTCTTCTACATCGCCACGATGGCCATCACGGTGGCGCTCGCGCTGCTCTTCGCCGTCCTGTTGCAGAAGGCGCGCCGCGGCCGCGGCTTCCTGCGCGTGGTCTACGTGCTGCCGTACATGATCAGCCCGCTGGTCGTGGGCTACATCTGGTCGCTCATCCTCAATCCCACGTTCGGGCCCGTGAATTCCGTGCTCAAGGACCTAGGGCTCGATGATCTGGCGCTGCCCTGGCTGGGTGACCCGGCCACGGCCTTCCCGGTCGTCATCATGGTCAACGCCTGGTACTACCTGGGCTTCCCGATGCTGCTCTTCGCGGCCGGCCTGTCGGCCATCCCCGAGGACTACGCGGAGGCGGCCGAGGTGGATGGGGCCAGCCCATGGCAGGTCTTCCGGCACGTCACATTCCCGCTGCTGATGCCGGTCTTCGGGACCGTGGCCGTACTCGTCTTCATCTACTCCTTCAACGTCTTTGGTCTGGTGTGGGCCATGGGCGGCGTCGACGGCAATCCCATCGGCTCGACCGATGTCCTGGGCCTGCTCTTCTACCGCACCGCATTCCGGGGCGGCATCAACGCCTTCGGCACCGCGTCCGCGCTGGCGGTGGTGATGTTCATCGCCATCTTCGGCGTGTCCATGACCGCCCGCTGGTGGTTCGGCCGCCTCGAGGAGGGGCTCACGTGACGGCCGCCACCCGCGCTGGTGGTGCCGGTGGCGGTCCC
>JASFQX010000416.1:0-3122 GCA_050115215.1 Chloroflexota bacterium | reverse complement strand
GCTCGGCTGCCCCAGCCGCCGGTGATTCCCTGACCGACAAGCTGGTCCTGGTCATCATCGCGGTCCTGCTCGGGGCCGTGGCCACCGGCGGACTCTTTGCCTGGCGCACGGTCGAGGACGAGCACCTGCAGCCCGGCATGGGCTCGGGCGACGACCTCATCTGGGGCGGCCGGGCCGCCAGCACCGAGCCGGAGCTCACGGCAGCCTCGGAGCCCTACTGGGCGGACCCTGCAGCCGACGCCGACGACGAGAGCCTCGAGGGTGCGACGACGTCGACCCTCGAGGACCCGACGACGTCGAAGTCCGAGGCCCCGCCGACGACAGCGACCAGCGAGGCCCCGCCGCCGTCAGCGCCCCGCGAGTCCACGCCACTGTCAGCTACCGGCGAGGCCCCGACCTCGGCCTGAGCGCCCGGATCTCGCGCCACCCCACCGGCGCCTGGATACGCGTGAAGCCTGGATACGCGTGAAACCGGCCGCGAGCCCGGGACCCAGTAGCATCGCGAGGTGACCGCCAGCACCCGTATCCAGAGCACCCTCAAGCACCTGCCCGATTCACCCGGTGTCTACCTCCTGAAGGACGAGGCCGGGCGGGTGCTCTACGTAGGCAAGGCCCAGAGCCTGCGGTCCCGCGTGCGGCAGTACTGGCAGGCGAGTCGCCCGGCCGCGCCGCTGCGTATCGAATCGGCCATCGACCAGGTCGCTGACGTCGAGTACACGCTCACCGACACGGTCAGCGAAGCGCTGCTGCTCGAGGCCAACCTCATCAAGCGCTACCAGCCGCGCTTCAACGTCCGGCTCAAGGACGACAAGTCCTATCCCTTCATCAAGGTCACGCTCGCCGACGACTTCCCGCGCATCGAGCGGACGCGCAAGCTGCCGAACGACGGCAGTCGCTACTTCGGGCCCTACGCCTCGGCCAGCAGCGTGGACGAGTCGATGAACCTCATCCGCCGCATCTTCCCGTTCCGCACCTGCACCATCGAGATCCGCGAGGGGGAACGGGCGCTGGAGCGTCCGTGCCTCCTGTACCACATCAAGCGCTGCCAGGGCCCGTGCATCGAGGCCATCAGCAAAGACGACTATGCGGCCGACATCGAGCAGGTGATGCTCTTTCTGGAGGGCCACCAGGAGCAGGTCTCGAAGGCGCTGCGGGCGGACATGGAGGCGGCCGCCGAGGCCCTCGAGTTCGAGCGGGCCGCCGCCCTGCGCGACAAGGTGCGGGCCATCGAGCGGACCATGGAGAGCCAGAAGATGGCCGGCTTCGCCAAGCGGGTCCTCGACGTCCTGGGCTACGCCCGTTCCGGGGCGGAGGCGGCCGTCCAGCTCTTCGCCATCCGCGACGGCAAGACGCTCTCGCGCGACATCTTCCTGCTCGAGAACGTGGCCGATGACACCGACGAGGAGGCCCTCACCTCCTTCGTCAAGCAGTACTACGCCCGGGCCGGCTCGATCCCGCCGCGGGTGCTGGTTCCGTTCGCGCTGCCGGAGGCGGCCGAGCTGACCGAGTTCCTGGCCAGCCGTGCCCGGCGCAAGGTCACGATCGCGGTCCCGCAGCGGGGCGAGGGCCGCAAGCTGATGGTGCTCGCAGGCCGCAATGCGGCCGAGACGCTGGAGCGCGAGCAGGTGCGATGGCTGGCCGACCAGGGCAAGACCGACCGCGCTCTGGGCGAGCTGGCCGAGGCCCTCGCCCTGCCCGGTCCGCCCGAGCGGATCGAGTGCTACGACATCAGCACCATCCAGGGCAGCAATACCGTCGGCAGCATGGTCGTCTTCGAGGAGGGCCAGCCCCGCACCGGGGAGTACCGGCGGTTCCGCATCAAGGGGGTCGTGGGCCAGGATGACTTCGCCAGCCACCAGGAGGTGCTGCGACGGCGGTTCCGGCGCGCGCTCGACGCCCGGGAGGGTGCTGCCGAGCAGCTCCGCTGGCGGCTCCCCGACCTGGTCGTCATCGACGGCGGCAAGGGCCAGGTCAGCGCCGCCCGCGCCGTGCTCGACGAGCTGGGCCTGCACGACCTGCCGCTGGCCGGCCTGGCCAAGGAGCGCGAGGAGCTGTTCACTCCCGGTCGCAGCGAGCCGATCATCCTGCCGGCCACCTCGGGCGCGCTCTACCTGCTCCAGCGACTGCGCGATGAGGCTCACCGCTTCGCCATCACCTACCACCGGCAGCTGCGGGCCAAGGCCGCCACCCGTTCCGCGCTCGACGACCTCGCCGGCGTGGGCCCGGCCCGCAGGCGGGCGCTGCTGCGCGTCTTTGGGTCCCGTCGGGCCCTGAAGGGGGCCAGCGTGGAGGAGATCGCGGCCGTGCCCGGCATCGGCCGCGGACTGGCCGAGCGGATCCGCGAGCACCTCGACAGCTGACGCGGCCGCTCCCAGCGCGGCTCGGCCCGCCGGGCGTACGGCAAGGAGACCGTGCCTCTGGTAGTGTCCCGGGCGATGCAACGCGTCGTTCCGATCATCGTCGTCGCCCTGTTCGTGGTCGCCCTCATCGTGGCCGCCCTGCCCGTGCCCCGCTTCTGGACCGAGGAGGCGTCGCCCATCGAGACCAAGCTCGGCCTAGACCTCGTGGGCGGCCTGCGCGGCGAGTACCAGGTGGTGGCCACCGACGAGCAGTCGGTCACGCCCGAGATCCTCGAGCAGACGCGCACGATCATCGAGAACCGCGTCAACGCCACCGGCGTGGCCGAACCTATCGTCGTCACCCAGGGCGAGGACCGCATCTCGGTCGAGCTGCCGGGCGTCGACGATGAGGGCGACATCCGCAGCCTCATCGGCACCACCGGCGTGCTCGAGTTCACGCCCGTGCCGGCCGGCTGTATCGGCGAGGTGGTGCAGGACGCCCCGGCGCCCGAGTGCCTGGCGGAGGCGGAACCGCTGTTCAACGGCACCGAGATCGCGGCCGCGCGCATCGGCCAGGATCAGACGACCGGCGAGATCGTGGTCAACCTCGAGCTCAAGGAGACGGGTGCGCGCCTCTTCGACGAGCACGCGGAGGAGCACTTCGGCGACTTCTTCGCCATCGTCCTCGACGGGGTCGTCGAGTCGGCCCCGTCGATCAACGCCCGGCGCTTCGGCGGCAACGCCCAGATCAGCGGCGACTTCACGGTGGAGGAGGCGACCAAC
>JASFQX010000415.1:0-3125 GCA_050115215.1 Chloroflexota bacterium | reverse complement strand
CGTACCCGCGAGGTCACGGCCGCGATCGCGGCCAGCTGCGTCCACGCCTCCCATGGCCCGCGAGGACCGTCGGCACGGCGGTAGAGGTAGTGGTCGCCGACCCACACCGAGTCGAGACCGATCGCCTCGGCCAGCTGCGCCATGCGGGCGATGTCGGGCCAGCGCGGCTCATACTCGATCTCGGGCAGCTGGACGCCGACCTGCAGCGGCCTGGGCATGGCTCCCTCCCCATGTTGACGCGCGTGTTGCGCCGTAGGCGTGATGTGACGGTTCGGTGACGGTGGCGGCGCCGGCGCGCGCAGAACGTGGCCAACGTCACATTCCCGTGGTCGGTTCCAGCATACGGTCAGGCGCATGAACCGCATCGCCATCGGTGCCGCGATCGCTGCTCTCGGGCTGGCGGCCGCGGTGACCATCACCACCATCCCCACGGCCGTGCCCGTCAACGCCCAGGAGGAGTCCCCGGGTGAGTTCGTGCCGCTTCGCCCCGGCCAGATCGAGGACCCCGGCGTGCCCCGCTTCAGTACGAGCGGCTGGTCCACCAACTTCGACATCAGCGCCGTGCCCTTCGGCGAGATCTTCTCCGGTGGGCCGGGGAAGGACGGCATCCCCGCCATCGATGATCCGCGGTTCGAGTCCATCGAGGAGGCCCGGTCCTGGGTCACGGGCCTGGGTCCGGTCATCGCGCTGGAGATCGACGGCGACGCCCGGGCCTACCCGCTGGCCGTCCTGACCTGGCACGAGATCGTCAACGACACCGTCGGCGGCAAGCCGGTCATCGTCACCTTCTGCCCGCTGTGCCACACCGCGCTGGTCTTCGAGCGCACGCTCGACGGCATGGTCCACGACTTCGGCGTCAGCGGCAACCTTCGGCTCAGCGACATGGTCATGTACGACCGCCAGACCGAGACCTGGTGGCAGCAGGCCACGGGCAAGGGCATCGTGGGCGACCTCACCGGCGCCAAGCTCGAGTTCGTGCCCAGCCAGCTCATCGGTCTGGACCAGTTCGCCGAGGCCTACCCGGAGGGCGTGGTCCTCAGTCGCGACACCGGCTTCGACCGTGACTACGGGCGCAACCCCTACGTGGGCTACGACGTGGTGGACCAGCCGCCGTTCCTCTTCGACGGCGTCACCGACGGCCGCCTGGCACCCAAGGAGCGCGTCGTGACGCTGGGCGAGCAGGACAGCGACGCGCCCGTCTCGGTGCCCTACAGCGAGCTGCGCACGGTGGGCGTGGCCAACCTCGAGTTCGAGGGTGCGCCGGTGGCTGTGTTCTGGCAGCCGGGTGCCGCGTCCGCGCTCGACGCGCAGTACGTGGACGAAAGCGAAGACGTGGGTGCGACAGGCGCCTTCAGCGCCGTCGTCGATGGTCAGCAGCTCACGTTCGCTCGTGACGGCGGCGAGGACGCGCCCATCACCGACATGCAGACCGGCAGCACCTGGGACGTCACCGGCCGGGCGATCGACGGGCCGCTGGCCGGGCAGACGCTGTCGCCGGTCGGCCACGGCGACCACTTCTGGTTCGCCTGGGCCGCCTTCGTGCCCCAGACCAGCATCTGGACCGCCGACGGCCTGATCAGCCTCGACGGAGGGGAGTAGCCATGCCCATGGACGACCCGGCCACCAGATCCGAACGCGCGACCGAGTCGGTGTGGGACTATCCCCGGCCGCCACGGGTGGAGCCATCCGAGCGGCACGTGCGCGTGATCGTCGACGGCACCGTCATCGCCGACAGCCATCGCGCGGTGAGGGTGCTTGAGACCTCCCACCCGCCGGGCTGGTACATCCCGCGCGAGGACGTGCGCATGGACCTGCTGCATCCCACCGCTCGGCGGACCGCCTGCGAGTTCAAGGGCCAGGCCAGCTACTTCCACGTCCGCGCCGACGGCCGCGACCGACGCGAGGCGGCCTGGACCTACGAGCGACCGCTGCCCGGCTTCGAGGCCATCGCCGGCCACATCGCCTTCTATCCCGGACGGGTCGACGAGGCCTCGGTCGACGGCGAGCGGGTCGTGCCCCAGGCCGGCGACTTCTACGGCGGCTGGATCACGGCTGACGTGCGTGGGCCGTTCAAGGGCGGCCCGGGCACGCGCGGCTGGTAGCCACCCGGCGCTCGCGCCCGGGCCGGTCGCTCGACGGTCCCATCCGCGGTCGGTCTCCCTCGCGGGCGTCGACCGCACCAGACCTCACGCCTCCACCCACCGCATGACCCACCGGTACCGGGACTGCGCGTACCAAGGTGGGGTGGGCGGACCGCTCGTGGCAGCGCACAGTAGCGCTACGAATATCCGGAGCGACACCGTTCCACTGCACGGCCTCGGTCGTGAGGTACCCCTCTCCCTCACGAGCGAGGGTGGAACAAGGTGACGCGTACTCTTCGCCCGGTGGCAAGGCCGGCCCCCTCCTCCCGGCCTCGCCATCGGGCCTCTCTCTGTCATGGCCAGGCCGCAGACCGGCCGTCAGTAGAGGCCGGGGAAGAAGCGCCGGGTCTGCGCCCTGTAGGCCGCATAGTCGGCGTAGCGCTCGCTGAGCCAGGCCTCCTCGCGGCGGGACTTGAGCTCGAAGAAGAGGGCCAGCGTCGCCGCCAGCAACAGCGCCGGCGGGCTGGCGCTGGCCAGGGCCCAGCCGAAGGCGGTCGCGATGATGCCGCCGTAGATGGGATGGCGCACCGTCCCGTAGGCCCCCGAATCCACCAGCTGCGCGTCGTCGCGCGGGTCCGGGACCGGGGTCAGGTTGCGGCCCAGGTCCAGCAGGCCCCTGCCGACCAGCAGCGCCCCAGCGGCCATCAGCGCGAGCCCGACCAGGGCGCCGAGTGTGGCCAGCGGGCCACTCCAGGCCCCGCCACCGACGAGACCCGAGAGCGCCACCAGCGGCAGGAGCAGGAACTGCAGGATGACCCAGCCCTCCCCCCGCGGGCCGAGACTGGGCAAGCTGGTCATGGGTGCGTCAGTCGACCACCTCCGGCACGCCGATGATGTTGTAGCCGCCGTCCACGTAGTGGATCTCGCCGGTGGTGCCGCGGCTCATCTCGGAGCAGAGGTAGACCGCCGCGTTGCCCAGGTCGTCGATGGACAGCGGACGTCGCAGTGGCGAGATCTCCTCGAACAGGCGGTGCATCTTCTTGA
>JASFQX010000414.1:0-3127 GCA_050115215.1 Chloroflexota bacterium | reverse complement strand
ATGGTGGTGTAGAGCCGGGCCATGTCCGCGACCGCGACCAGCAGCAGCAGCGCGACGGGCAGGACGATGGCGAACTCGACCAGGGACTGGCCGCGCGAGGCACGTTCGAACTGTGCCTTCTTCTCCGCCGCGTCGGCACGGTCGCGGCGCCCTCTCAAGCGTCTGAGGCGCTCCATATGGCTCTCCAAGGCACGGGCACTTGGGCTGGCGAACGGTGCGAGCCCATGCTCGGGCGTGCACCTATCAGGCCATCGGTACTAGCGATACCGGTGACGATGGTACGTGCGCACGAAGCCGAGTCGAGGGTCCAGGCCGACTTCGTGCTGCGTGCTGTCAACGCAAGGCCCGGCACGCGCCGGGGTCATCAGCCGGGAACACGAAGAGCGGGCCGGTCAGCTGACCGGCCCGCTCTGTGGCTCGAGTTGAGGCGGCGGTGCTACTCCACGAGGCCGGCCGCGGTGAACTGGTAGATCTGGTCCTTCTCCTTCAGCGCCAGGATGTCGCCGCCGTTGCCCATGGCGTCGTACGTCTGGGCGATGATCTGGTCCATGACCAGGTCGCCCTCGTTGCCGTTGATCTTGACGTCCCCGTCGGGCAGGTAGATCGTGCCGCGCACGTCCATGCCGTCCGAGTCGTTGCCGTTGATGGTCAGGTCGTCGCCGTCGAGGCCGTAGTCGCGGTCCTGATAGACGATGAGCCCGTTCCAGGTGGATTCCCAGCTGCCGGCGGGCTCGTCCAGGGGCCACAGGTGAATGTTGGCGGAGGCGCCGTTCAGCTTCATATCACCGATGTCCGAACCGGCGATGGCGGTGTTGTAGAAGAGCACGCCGCCGCCCTCGTTGGTGGTGCCCGCGTCGACCGACTGGATGAGCGAGCCGTTGCCGGTGATCTCGAGCCCGCCGCCGCCGATCCAGTAGATGCCCGGCTCGAGGTAGAAGTTGCCGCCCTGGATCTTGAGCCCGCCGGGGTAGACGCCGGGGTAGAGCCGCCAGGTGGTGCCTGCGTAGTTCGAGGGGAACTGGCAGGTGGCCGGCGAGTCCAGCGTGGCCGGCCTGCTGCTGCCGGGGCAGCCGTTGGGGATCTGCCGGCTGCCCACGAGCTCCTCCGGGGCCAGCGGGAACGACGGCATGGGCACGTCCGGCAGCGCCCCGAGCGGGTCGGGGATGACCGGCGCGCCCGTGACCGCCAGGCAGTCGAGGAGGCTGGTGTCACCACCCTCGTTCTGGATGCCCCCGTTGACGTTGCAGGCGGCACCGGAGGCGGTGACCCTGATGGTGCCGCCGGCCTGCCGCTTGAGCGCGGAGGTGGGGCAGTCGGAGTTGACCTGGATGTTGCCGTTGGCCACGATGCCGCCGGTGCCGGCGACCTTCATGGCCTCACACTGGCTCGGCGCGAGGGTCAGGATGGAGAACGGCCCGCCGACGCTGTCGAGCGAGGCGGCGGTGGCGCTGGCGCTCACCGGCCAGTTCAGGAAGCCCATCACTGCGGCCAGGATGGACGGGCGCGTGCTCTCGATCTCGACCTGGATCGCGTTCGGCCAGGTGGCGAACTTGCCGGTGGTCGGGGGCACGTTGACCCGGACCACCTGCAGGCCGCTGCCGTGGGTGAAGCCGTTGGCGGAGGCCACGCTGGCGGCGACGCTGCGCGCCTTGGCGTGGTCCGTGGTCACGTAGCGCGCGCCGGCCATGGCCGCGGCGTCGGCGGCATTCTGCTGGTCCCGCCGCTCGAGGATCATCATGCCGCCGTCGAAGGCGAGCGCTCCGGCTCCCAGCACGGCCGTCAGGCTCAAGGCGAAGATGGCGAGCACCTGCCCGCGCTGTCGGTCAGTAGTTGATGACAAGGGTCGACTCCGCGCTGATGGTGATGTCAGGCAGGAAGGGGATGTCCACGACCTGCCTGATGAGCGGCTGGTAGGTGAAGTCGAGGAAGACGGTCACGTACTCGCCGCGGGCGTTCGAGCCGGTGCTGGGGTCACCCGGGCTCGGGTTGGCAGGCGTGCTGCGATTGGTCCACACCGGCTCGTGGACGAAGAGGTCACCCGCACCGGCGAGGTCGAGCGCCGCGTCGGCCACCGCGGTCTTGACGTTGTCGCCGTTGGGGTCGCAGTTGTTGACCTCACCGACCGGCGGGGGTCCGCTGGGACAGGTCGAATCGGCGCCGTGGACGATGGCGTAGCGCGCACCCTCACGGGTGGCGTTGTTCATGACCTCGTAGAAGAAGATGAAGCGGCCGGCCTCGATGGTCCCCAGGATGAGCAGGAAGAGCATGGGCGCCACGAGCGTGAACTCGACCAGCGCCTGGCCGCGGGTGCGTTCGTGGCCGGTCAGCCGGCGCCGAAGGTCCTTGATCATGGCGTGGTCATGAAGTCGGAGTTGGCGAAGACCGCCGTGCGCCGGAAGGTGAAGCGATCGGGGATCCCCAGGCGCACGCCGTTGTAGTCGATGCCGAAGGGCACGAGCAGGTCGAAGGTGTAGTCGAGGTCGACCTTGACCCGGCAGGGGCCGGGCTCTCGGTCGGGATCGCCGCAATTGCCGGCCGGCGCCCCGTTGGCCTCCACGAGGCTGATCGTGATCTGCGGGTTGGTACAGCTCGTGGTGCTGCCCGCGAAGTCGGTGAGATGACGGCTGGCTGTGCAGGCGCGCTCCTCCATCGCGGCACGCGTGAAGGACTCGTTGGCCGGATCCCAGTTGCCCGATCCGTAGGCCCCGAAGTCGGCCGCCTCGCGTGCGGCGGACTCGACGGTCGCCATCGTGGTGTAGACGCGAGCCAGGTCGGCGACGGCGACCAGCAGGAAGAGCGCTACCGGCAACACCATGGCGAACTCGGCGATGCCCTGCCCGCGCTCGGCGGGGCGGGTCGAGCGATACGTCGAGCGCACATCGATCGCTCGCTGTCTGATGGCCTTGGTGATCCGCTTCATGTCCTGGCTCCGTCACTGCCGCCGGGGTCAGCACGACGACCCCGTACCAGTGGGCCGCCCTGGGTCGCGTCTGCCACCCACGGAACGGTATCCCGGCAGCGCGGGGAAGTGACCCCGTACATTGGTGCGGGGGGGCTGGCTCGGTCTGGTGTTGTCGCCGGGCACAGCCGGCGATGACGGTTTCAGCGGATGAGCTTGACCTCGCCG
>JASFQX010000413.1:0-3131 GCA_050115215.1 Chloroflexota bacterium | reverse complement strand
TCCTGCCGGCCGCGCCGCGCACGCTGGTGGTGGTCGTGGTCTACGGCCTCCTCTTCCTCGTCCTGGCGGGGCTGGGGCTCATCATCGCCACGCAGCTGGCCAACTCCATCATCGCCTTCACCGACGAGCTGCCGACGCTGCAGCAGCGCGTGCCCGAGATCGTCGAACCCTGGCAGCAACAGCTGGAGGATCTGGGCCTGCAGGTGGACCTGGTGCTGGTCATCGACCAGACGCTGCAGGAGATCGCCCGCTCGTCCGGCCAGTTCGTGGGGCCGCTGCAGGATCTGGCCTTCGCCAGCCTGGGCATGCTCGGCAACCTCGTGTTCATGATCTTCCTGTCGCTCTTCATCGTCATCGACAAGGACAACCTGCTCGGCTTCGTCAACCGCGTCACGCCGCCGCGCTATGCGCCCGAGATGCGCCTCTTCCAGACGAGCGTGGCCAGCTCCGTGGGCGGGTTCCTGCGCGGGCAGGCGATCCAGGCCCTGGTGCTGGGCACCATCGCCGCCGCCGGCAGCCTGCTGCTGGACATCGACTACGCGCCCCTCACCACGGCGCTGGTGGCATTCTTCCAGTTCATCCCCTTCTTCGGACCCTTCGTCTCGTGGGCCCCGCCGGTCGTGGCCGCCATCCTCACGCAGCCCGAGGCCATCATCCCCATCACCATCATCATGGCCGTAGGCTGGTTCGTGACCATGAACTTCGTGCAGCCGCGCGTGATGGCCAGCTCGGTCGGCATCCACCCCGTGGTCGTGCTCGTGAGCGTGCTCATCGGCCTGCGCCTGCAGGGCGTCATCGGGGCCATCTTCGCGGTCCCCGTGGCCGCGGTCATCAGCGCCTTCTTCTTCCACTACCTCAACCGGACGCAGGGCGGCCCACGCGACGTGGCCAGCCGCGCCGCCAAGCGTGTGGAGGAGCGCGAAGGTCGCCCGGTCCGCGTGCCCACACCGCCGGTCGTCGGCGCCCCCAGCGGGAACCTGGCGCCCACACGCGCGACCGAGCCGCTGGCCGAACCCGAACCCCCCGCCGAGGAGCAGAGATGAACGACGAGCAGGAGCGCGCCGCCGGCGATCAGCCACAGCCGCCCGCGAAACGGTCGAAGAGTGGCACTCCGGTCGATGCGCTCACCGGCGCCTACGACGACCACACCGAGATGGCCGCCCAGGGCCGTTACATCCCTACCGCCCGGGCCACGCCGCGAGAAGCCAAGCCGCTGGCGCAGTGGGACAGCCGGCCCCGGATCCTGGTCACCAACGACGACGGCATCGAATCCCGGGGCCTGCTTGCGCTCAAGCAGGCGCTGGAGGCGGTCGGCGATGTCTACGTCATGGCGCCGGCCACCAACCAGTCGGCCGTGGGTCACTCCATGACCTTCATGCGCCCGCTGCGCGTGCGCGAGCGCACGCTCGACGATGGCTCCACCGGCTGGTCGGTCGACGGGTCGCCGACCGATGCGGTGGGCGTGGCCTTCCTGGGCTACTTCGGGCTCAGCTTCGATCTCGTGGCCTCGGGCATCAACTACGGCTCCAACCTCGGCGACGACATCACCTACTCCGGCACCGTGGGGGCAGCCATGGAGGCGGTGCTCTCCGGCTGCCCGGCCTTCGCCATCAGCCAGGAGTGGAGCAACGACCCGGATTTCGGGCTCGCCGGCCGGATCGCGGAGCTGGTGGCGCGCAACATCCTCGAGCACGGCCTGGGCGAGGGCGAGCTGCTCAACGTCAACCTGCCCGCCGAGGCTGCGGACGATCCGGCCCAGGTCGATCTCACCCGCATGGGCAAGCGCGTGTACCAGGACAAGCTGCTCGAGCGCCTCGACCCGCGGGGCGTGCCCTACTACTGGTTCGGCGGACCGCCGCCCACGGGCCTGGCCGAGCCAGGCACCGACTTCCACGCGGTGGTCAACGGGCGGGTGGCGGTCACGCCCATCCAGCTCGACCTCACCGCCGGGCGCCTGCTGGAGCGTATCCACGACTGGGCCTGGAAGCTCGGCGAGGGAGCGGGCGCAACCCCGGCCGACGCCGAACCGTCGGGCTGAGCGCTGAGCTCGTGAGGTGAGCTGTCGCAGCTGGAGCCGCGCGCCGTCCCCACGAGCGGCTGAGGCAGGCCGGTGACAGGCACACGATCGTCCGACGTGGAGGCCGTGCTGGCCCGGAGGCACGACAATGGCGGGGACTACTGGGCCACGACCGATGGCCGCCTCGGCGTGGGCGATCCCTTCAGCACGCTCACCTCGCTGCTCATCCTCCACGAGCTGAGGGTGCCGGCCTCCCACGAGGCCGTGGCCGGCGCTCTCGGGCTGGTCCTCGCTTCGTGGCGCAACGACGGGCGCTATCGCATGGCCCCGAGCGGCACGCTCTACCCCTGCTACACGGCCGTCGCGGCCAGGATCCTCTGTCGCTACGGCTACGCGACCGACCCCCGGCTGGAGCGGACGGTCGCCCACCTCCTCGAGACCCAGCATGAGGACGGCGGCTGGCGCTGCGCGAGGTATCCCTTCGGCCGGGGACCGGAGACCGCGTCATCCAACCCCGGTGTGACCCTCCCCGTCCTGGACGTCCTGCGCTTCACGCCCCACCGCGCCGATCCCCGGCTGGCGCAGGCAGTGGAGAGCCTGCTCCAGCACTGGGTCCAGCGCGCGCCGCTGGGACCCTGCCATTTCGGCATCGGCTCACGCTTCCTGCGGGTCGAGTACCCGTTCCTGCGCTACAACCTCTTCTACTACGTCTACGTCCTGTCGTTCTACGAGCAGGTCAGGGACGACCCCCGGTTCGGCGAGGCGCTCGCGCTGCTCCGATCGAAGGCCGACGGCCGGGGACGGATCGTGGTCGAGCATCAGAACCGCAAGCTCGCCCACCTCTCGTTCTGCGCGCCGGGCCGAGCCTCAGCCCTGGCCACGGGCCGCTACCGCGAGATCGAGCGGAACCTCGCGTCGACGGGCCGCTGACCGACCCGCGCCCGCGCTATGCGCGCGGAGCGCTAGCGTCCCGACGGAGGTCGCGCAACACCGCCGATGCCGCGCCCCTGCCGGGCAGGCCGGTGACACCGCCTCCGGGGTGCGCACCCGAGGCCGCCAGGTAGAGGCCTCTGAGCGGCAGGCGGTACCGGGCATAACCCAGCAGCGGACGCCA
>JASFQX010000412.1:0-3131 GCA_050115215.1 Chloroflexota bacterium | reverse complement strand
CAGGCCATGGGCAGCCAGCAACTCGCGCGTGCCGGCCTTGCTGGCGAACCTCTCGAGCACCTCCGCCGAGGGCCCGATGAAGGTCAGGTCGTAGGCGCGGGTCATCTCGGCGAAGGTGTCGTCCTCGCTGAGGAAGCCGTAGCCGGGATGGATGGCGTCACAGCCGCTGACGAGGGCGGCGCTGATGACCGAGGCCGCGGACAGGTACGAGCGCGCCGACTCGGCTGGCCCGATGCAGATGGACTCGTCGGCCATGCGCACCGCCCGCGATTCGGCATCGGCCTCGCTGTGGGCCACGACCGCCTCGACCCCCATCGAACGACAAGCGCGCAGGATGCGCACGGCGATCTCGCCACGGTTGGCGATGAGGACGCGCTCGACCATCAGCCGTCGTCCCCCGCCAGCCCGGCCTCAGCCGCGATATCGATCCCCAGGGGATCGATATCGGCCAGCGCCTGGCCGTACTCCACCGCCTGGCCGTCCTCGACCAGCACCCGTGCCACGATGCCGTCGGCGGGCGCATACACCTCCTGGTCGATGCCGAGGACGTCGATGCTGCCCAGCTGATCGCCGGCCAGCACCGAAGCGCCGACCACGAGCGGTGGCGCCGGGCTGAAGTAGCCCACGCCCGGTGAGCGAGCCACGCTGCCGAGGGTCTCGTCGGCGGCGTCGACGGGTCCGGCCGCGTGGGCCGAGCGGGGGCGAGCGGCGGCCGTGGGGTCGCGTCGGAGCCGGACACGCCAGCTGCCGCTGCGGACCTCCAGCTCACCGAGACGACTGGCGCGCAGTCGTGCGATGAGCGCCGGCAGCACCTCCTCGGTCAGGGCGGACAGCCCCTCAGCCGCGCCCCTGCCCGCGCTGGCCAGCTGCTGCTCGACCGGATCGTCGCTCACTCGTCATTCTCCTGCTGGCCGATATGGGCATGCCCGTCGACCTCGGTCTCCCGTTCCTCGCCGAGGTCGTCCGCGGCGCCGGGCGCGAGTGGCTCGCCCTCGCCCACACCCACCACGCGCTGGCCCGAGTCGAGCAGGGCGCGCAGTCGGTCGACCCAGTTCTGTCGCTCTCGCCGCTCACGAACCGGCAGATCCTTGGTGGTGAAGGCGCCGTAGCCCCGATAGCGGGCGTAACGAGTCCTGACCAGCTCGTCGAGGTCGTGATGGACGAGCGCCTCCAGCTGGGCCGCGATGGTCTCGCCCAGTCGCTCCGCCGTCTGCTCGGGCTCCGCGTGCGCACCTTCCCCCGGCTCGGCGATGACGGTGTCGATGACGCCCAGGGCCTGTTGCTCACGAGCCGTCAGGCGCATGGCCACGGCAGCCTGCTGCGCCATGCTGCTGGTGCGCCACAGGATGCTGGCACAGCCCTCGGGGCTGATGACGGAATAGATGGCGTTCTCGAGCGCCAGGACCACGTCGCCGACGGCGATGGCAAGGGCCCCGCCCGAGCCGCCCTCGCCGGTGATGACGGTGACGATGGGGGTTCGCAGCGAGGTCATGAGCGCGATGTTGCGCGCGATGGCCTCGGCCTGGCCGCGTTCCTCCGAGGGTGCGTCGGGCGCGGCGCCGGGGGTGTCGACGAAGGTCACCACCGGCAGCCCCAGGCGCTCGGCCAGCTTCAGCAACCGGCCGGCCTTGCGGTAGCCCTCGGGGTGCGGCATGCCGAAGTTGCGGCGGATGTTCTCCTCCACCTCGGCGCCCTTCTGATGGCCCAGGAACACGACCCGGTGCTGGCCGATGGTGGCCAGGCCGCCGACGAGAGCGGGATCATCGCCGAAGCAGCGGTCGCCGTGCAGCTCGACCACGTCGCTGGCCATGCCCGCCAGCAGCTCGAGCGTGTGCGGCCGCTGCACGTTGCGGGCCAGCTGGACGCGCGCCCAGACCGCTTCGCGCAGCGCCTCGTCATCGATCACGGGCGCGCCCTCGTCGACGCCTGCCACCGTCGGCGTCGCGCTCTCAACCACGGATCGCCTCCGCGTCGGCTCCGGCGCGCTCGGCCCCGTGAGCACCATCGTGATCGAACGGCAGCGGCCGCGGCTGGAGGTAGCCCAGCAGGCGCACGACTTCGTCGCGCAGCTGGGCGCGCGGCACGACCAGGTCGAGGAAGCCATGGCGGAACAGGAACTCGGCACGCTGGAAGCCGTCGGGCAGCTCGTCGCCGGTGGTGCCGGCCGCGACGCGCGCGCCGGCGAATCCGATGAGCGCGTTGGGCTCGGCGATGTTGACATCACCCAGAGCGGCGAAGGAGGCGAAGACGCCACCGGTGGTGGGGTCGCTGAGGATGCTGATGTAGGGCACACCCTCGGGGGCCAGCCGTTCCACGGCCGCGCAGGTCTTGACCAGCTGCATCAGGGCCAGCGTGCCCTCCTGCATGCGCGCCCCACCGGAGGTGCTGATGGCGACGTACGGGATGCGCTGCTCGAGCGCGGCCTCCGCGGCACGGGTGATCTTCTCGCCCACGACCGAGCCCATCGAACCACCCATGTACGCGAAGTCCATGGCGCAGATCGAGACCCGATGCCCGCCGATCCGACCGACGCCCCAGACGGCGGCATCGCGGATGCCGGTCTTCTGGCGCTGCTCCTCGACGCGCTCGGGGTAGCTCTTGAGGTCGACGAAGCCGAGCGGGTCGAGCGACTCCAGCCCGGCATCGCGCTCCTCGAAGGAGTCGGCATCGAGCAGGCTGCCCAGGCGCATGTCGACGCGCAGGCGGAAGTGGTGGCCGCACTTGGGGCAGACGCGCTGGTTCTGCTCAAGCTGTTTGTTGTAGATCATCTCTTCGCAATCGGGACACTTGGTCCAGAGGTCCGAGCGGGACGAGTCGGGGCGCGGGCGGAAGGGCCACTGGATGGGCATCAGAACAGCCCTCCCGACGAGCGGGACCGACGCCACACGACCAGCGCGGCGCCGGCCAGGGACACGCCCGAGGCGATGGCGCCACCGGCCACCAGACCCAGACGCCGGTGCTCGGCGGCGGTCGGCGCGCCGTCGACCCCGTCGACTGCCTCGAGGGGCAGGAGCCCGGGCTCGATGGGCGTGGGCTCCGGCTGGGGCTCCTGCCCTTCGGCCAGGCGTCGCGCCGCTGCCAGACGCGCAGCCAGGTGCGCCTCGAAGCTGAAACGCGGATGCAGCCTAGGC
>JASFQX010000411.1:0-3136 GCA_050115215.1 Chloroflexota bacterium | reverse complement strand
CGCTGCTGAGCAGTCCCGGTTCGTTCGACATCCCAGGTGCCATGGACGGCATGGCCCGCTCGCACCGGCTGACCTGGCTCCTGGCACGCTGGCAGCCCCGCCTCCTGGGCTGGATGCTGTCGCGCCAGAAGGCGGCCCTCGAGGATGATCCTGAACGCTTCGCGCAGGCCATCGTGGGCTCGATGCACGGAGCCGATCGCGAGGCGCTGGAGGCGCTGGACCCGGCTCGGCTGCGACGCTTCATCACGGTGCCGCTGGCGGAGGCGCTGCGGCAGGGGACGGCCGGGGCGGTGGAGGACCTGCGAGCACTGCGGGCCCCGTGGGGCTTCGGCGTGCAGGACATCCGCGTTCCTGTCGACATCTGGCACGGCAGACTCGATGACGCCACGCCGCCGCAGATGGGTGGCTGGCTCGCAGCTATGACCCCCTCTGCCAACGTGCACTTCCTGGCTGGCGAAGGACACACCTCGACGATCCTGCGCTATGCGGACGAGGCGGTAGAGACGCTATTGCCCGGCTGACGCGCTGGGAAGGCCTGCGTGAGGTGGTCCGCACCATCCGCAGCGACAGCATGCGCGACCACCTCGACGGAATGAGTCGAGGTGTGAGCGCCTGAGGTTCGGACGACTTGACATCGTGACCGTGCGCTGAAACGCTTGTTGCAGATCGCTCCACGGTGGGCACAGACGTGCACGACGAGATTCGGCGGCCGGCGTTGCGGATCAACGCCTACGCGGGGCAGCCACTGCCCGGCGCCGCGACATGCCGCCCTGACGGTGCCGGACGCGTGGCGCCAGGCTCGTCGAGCGCATCGCTGTGGCCGGGAAGCTGACATCGGGCATGGAGCCGGACGCTCTCGACCGCTGTCGACGCGGTACGACCTCGCCGGATGGAGCATGGACGGTTTGGGCGCGCGACGATGTGCGAACGAAGACGGGGGAAGCGATGGAGAGCTCCAGGGATCGCGTGCTGAAGGCCGTCCGACACGAGCAGCCGGACGTCGTGCCGGTCAACTTCAGCAACTTCTACGACCCGGCGCAGTGGTTCGACCACTTCGACGTCGATGACTCATCGGCCCTGCGTGAGCGACTGGGTTTCGACATCGAATACGCGCGACCGGTCTACACGGGTCCATATGCCGAGCGGAACCTGGACATCTGGGGGACACCGATCGAGGGCGTCTTCGGCGCTGACGGGGTGGGCTACAGCGGTGAGCGGAACGGGTATCCACTCGCTCGGGCCGAGACGGTGGCCGATATCGATCGATTCCCTTGGCCCGACCCGGATGACTTCGACTACGACGCGGGCGCGCGGGCGCTCCAGGCCATCCCCGACTCCAAGGCGAAGCGGCTGGACTGCAAGTATGGGATCCGTCAAGAGGGCAGTCCCCCCGCTGAGAGTCAGGGTGGCGGGTCCTGGCTACCGCTCGTGTGCACGTTGTTCAATCTGTTCGGCTTGGAGCAGACCCTGATCAACTTCCGGAGTGCGCCCCGCCTGAATGAAGCCGCCCTGAAGCATGTGGAAACCTTCACGCTGGAGTTCGTTCGCCGTTCGCTGGACGCCGCGGGAGGCCAGGCGGACTTCTTCTTCTACGGGGACGACTTCGCTACCCAACAGGGCTTGATGATCTCTCCGGAGGATTGGCGGCGTTACCTCAAGCCGGTCTTCGGCAGCGTCTTCGCAACGGTGAAGGAGCGAGGCGTGAAGGTCTGGTTCCACAGCTGCGGGCAGTTCCGTCCGGTGTTGCCGGACCTGATCGACATGGGCCTCGATGTCTGGGAGGCGGTCCAGGTTCATCTCGAGGGCAACGACCCTCGGGCGCTGAAGCGCGACTTCGGTCGTCACATCACCTTCTTCGGGGCGATCAGCACACAGCAGACCTTGCCATTCGGCACGACGGAGCAGGTGCGGGCCGAGGTTCGGGAGCGCATCCGTGTCCTGGGCGAAGGGGGTGGGTACATCTGCGGTCCTGATCACGGTGTCATGCCGGACATCCCCATCGAGAATGGACTGGCCCTCATCGATGAGGCGAGAGGGTTCAGGTTCTGACCGAACTCGTGCGAGCGGATCCAGGAGCCCGACGGCGAGGCGACCCGCCGGACGACATCGTCAAGCCCTCTTCGGGGAGGGCGACCCGGATTTGCCACCGCCTGCCGATCGACGTCCGCGCTGCCCCGGCTGGCTCCGCTCCTAGGCGTGGCGGGACCAGAACGGCCGCACGGCATCGACGAGCTCGAGATAGAGCCCGTATCGGTCGTCATAGAGGGCGCGATGCTCCGGAGCTGCCCGGTGTACCCGATCCACCCGCACGCAGCGCTCTACCGCGGTCCCGTAGTCCGGGTACTGGCCGATGCCGATGCCAGCGACCATGGCGGCCCCAAGCGCACCGCTTTCGTCCCCGGCCGGCACCTTCATCGTCGCTCCGGTCACATCGGCGAGGATCTGCGACCAGGCGCGACTTCGGCTGCCGCCGCCGGTGAGACGCACGTCGGTCACGGATGCGCCGGCCGCGTCGAAGCCGTGACGGACGGCGAAGGCGACGCCCTCTGAGACGGCGCGCGCGAGGTCGGCCCGGCTGGTCGCCGAGCTCAGGCCCATGAAGGCGGCCCGTGCCTGCGGGGCGACGAACGGCACCCGCTCACCCCGGAGGTACGGGTGGTAGATGACGCCACCTGCTCCTGGTGCGGCCTCATCGATGGTCTCCTCGAGGAGCGAGAACACGTCGCGCTGCAGACTCGCCGCCTCGACGCCGAGCACTTCACCCATCGTTCCCAGGTACCAGTCGAGGTTCGTGGTCCCGGCCATCGTCCCGAGGATCCGCAGCCAACGCTGCTCCGGCGCGTGACAGGCGCTGGCCCCCATGACCTCCGCCGTGAAGGGGGGCACATCGAGGACGATGGCGCTGAGCGCGGTCGTGCCCAGCGTCACGATGGCCTGGCCGCCATCGATGGCTCCGGCGCCGACCGCGTTGGCGGCGACGTCGAGTAATCCTGCGACGACCGGTGTTCCGGGACGCAGCCCGGTGGCATCCGCGGCAGCCGCAGTCACCTCACCAACGACATCGTGCGACCGCTGGACCGAGGGCAGCCGGTCGGCAAGGCCGGACAGTCCGAGGATGTCCAGCTGCCTGGGGTCG
>JASFQX010000410.1:0-3137 GCA_050115215.1 Chloroflexota bacterium | reverse complement strand
CAGTGGCGGACCGTCAGGCCCTCTTCCTGGAGGACGATGCCGTTGTCGTCCCTGTAATCGAACTCGACGACCTCGGTGTTGTAGCCCTCCCCGATCGGACAGTGGTCGAAGTTCTCGAGATGCCACGTCATCATCTCGTGCATCTTGTCGACCATGTGCTGCGTCCCGGTCTCGGGACGGTCGCCGCTCGGGCCGAAGATCCGCAGCCCGTTGCGCCAGCCGCCCGACCAGGCGCGGAACGGCAGGAAGTACGGCAGGTCGGCGTAGTGATCGACGTGCAGATGGCTGATGAAGATGTCGCGCACCATCGGCGGCAGGATCCCGCGCTGCAGGATGTTCTTCACGCAGCCGTTCCCGAAGTCGAAGAACAGTCGCCGCGGGAAGGGCGTGCCGTTGCCCAGCTCGAGCACGATCGAGGTGCCCGACTGCAGCAGCGTCGGCGGCCACGGAGTGCTGCCCGTGAAGCAGACCCGCATCTCGCCGGCGTCGAGCGGCTCGTTCGGAGGCGCGAAGTTGTTGCTGGTGCACGACGGCGTGGGCCGGAAGTAGTCGGGCAGGGTGATCCCGCCACCCGGGCGCTTCCCGTAGGGGTTGCGAGGAGCGTTCATGTTCGCGTTCTCCATTCATCCTGCGGAGGATGGCGATGCCCGACGTGGGCATCTCGGTGAGGACTGGTGCGCCGGACGAAGCACGCCGATCGGTAGGTCGGTCCTAGTCGTATCACCCCACCGGACAGGCGTCTATCCAGATACGGAAGCGATCCTTCCGCGACCCCGCGCGGCGCTAGCCGTCAGGTGCTGACGAAGCCGCTGGTATCGACGTCGCCGCCAGGGCCCTTGCCCTTGAACTGGCTCATGAAGAGGTTGTAGTAGAGGCCCTTCTCGGCCATCAGCTTGTCGTGCGAGTCCATCTCCACGATGACGCCGCCGTTGACCACCATGATGCGGTGCGAGTCACGGATCGTGGCCAGCCGGTGGGCGATGGAGAAGCTGGTCTTGCCCTCCATCAGCTTGCGCAGGCCGTCCTGGATGAGCTTCTCCGTGCGCGTATCGACGTTGGAGGTGGCCTCATCGAGGATCATGATGCGCGGGTTGGCGACCATGGCGCGAGCGATGGTGACCATCTGCCGCTGGCCCTGGCTGAGGTTGCTGCCGCGGTCGGTGAGCATCGTGTCGTAGCCCTGCGGCAGGTGCTCGATGAACTCGTGCGCGTTGGCCTGCACCGCCGCCTCGATGCACTCCTCGTCGGTCGCGCCCTCGCGCGCGTACTTGAGGTTGTTCATGACCGTGTCGCTGAAGAGGAACGCCTCCTGCAGCACCACGCCCACCTGCTCGCGCAGCGAGCGCTGGGTCAGCTTGGCGAGGTCCTGGCCGTCGATGAGGATCTGGCCGCTGTCAATGTCGTAGTAGCGGGTGAGGATGTTGATGATCGTGGACTTGCCCGCGCCGGTCGGGCCGCAGATGCCGATCGATTCGCCCGGCTGGGCCTCGAAGGTGTTATGGCGCAGGATCTTGCGTCCGGGCACGTAGCTGAAGTCGACATCCTTGAACTCGATGCGGCCGCCCTTGAACTCGTAGTCCACCGCGTCGGGGGCGTCGAGCACGGTCGGCTGCTCGTCCATGATCTCGAAGACGCGCCGTCCGCCGGCGATGGCGTTGAGCGTGGTGGCCATGAGGTTGGCGATGTCCGAGAGCGGGCTGGCCAGCAGGTAGACGAAGCCCATGAAGGTGATGACCGTGCCCAGCTGGATCTGGCCGTCGAAGACCATCAGCGAGCCCACCATCAGCACCAGCGTCACCTGCAGGATGGTCAGCGTCTGGGTCAGCGGGAACTGGACGATGGAGGTGAAGAAGGCGTGTGAGGCGGTGTCGTAGACGACCTCTGCCTGGTCGTCCTGCTGCTCCGCGGCCCAGATCTGGCGGCGGTTGCTGATGACCACCTTGTGGCCGGAGATGGTCTCCTCCTGGAAGCCGGAAAGCTCGCCCATCTCCTCGCCCATCTTGCGGAAGGCCGGCGTGGACACGCGCTGCACGATGCCGGTCAGGACCAGCATGGTGGGGATGATGATCACGCCCACCAGGGCCAGGCGCCAGTCGATGATGAACATGACCACGACGATGATGGCGATGCGGAAGCCGGCACGGATGAGCTGCGACACGGCCTGCTCGTAGAAGAGAGCTACGAACTCGGTGTCGTTCGTGATGCGGCTCATCAGCCGGCCCAGCGGCTGGCGGTCGAAGAAGCTCAGGCTCAGCGTCTGCATGTGGTCGAACAGCGCGCGCTGCAGGCGCTCCAGGCCCATCGTGGCCAGGTCGGCGAACTGCCGTTCGGCGTACCAGGCGGTGACCAGGAAGATGATGCCGGCCACGACCGCGGCCCCGACCAGCAGCAGCAGGTCCTGCGTTGTGGCCTGCTCGCCACCCTGGGCCGACTCACCCAGCAGGTTGAGGGCCAGGCCGGTGAAGACGGGTACGAGGATGAGCGAGATGTCGCCGACGAGGCGGACGACCAGGGCGATGATGAACCGCCGCTGGTCCGCGTCGATCATGTAGCTGACCAGCCGGCGCGCGACCTCGCCGGTGTCCGAGGGCTTCTCCGGTGTCTCGGCCGGCAGCTTGCGCTGGGCGAGCTTCTCGCGCAGGTTCCGGGGGAAGGCGCGTTCGCTGACGGTCATGCCTTCTCCTCCTCGACCCCGCCGAGCTGCGATTCGTAGATCTCCTGGTACAGCGGGCTCGAGGCCAGCAGCTCCTCGTGGGTGCCGATGGCGGTGATCTCGCCGTTCTCCATGAGCACGATGCGGTCGAGATCGATGACCGCGCTGATGCGCTGAGCGATGTAGATGGTGGTGATGCCCTCGTAGAGCTCGGGGATGGCCGCCTGGACGCGGCTCTCGGTGGCCACGTCGAGCGCGCTCGTGCTGTCATCGAGGATGAGCACCTTGGGCGCGGCCGTCAGTGTGCGCGCGATCGACAGACGCTGGCGCTGGCCACCGGAGAAGTTGTAGCCTCGCCGGGCCACAGGCGCCTCCCACTTCTCGGGAAGGTGGTTGACAAAGCCCCACGAGTCGGCCGCCTTGGCCGCGTCAAACATGACCCCATCCTCCGCCTCGGGATTGCCGAACTTCAGGTTGAATCGAA
>JASFQX010000409.1:0-3139 GCA_050115215.1 Chloroflexota bacterium | reverse complement strand
GGTGCAGCGTGGATAGTGAGCCGGTGCGGACGCCGGGCGGAACGGGCCCCGGTCGGGAAACACGTCGGACCTTGGTCTGATGCGCGATCGAGCGGGAGGCCCCTACCATGCGCGCATGTCCCACCCAGCCGAGGTCTCACCAGTCACGTCCGAGGCCAACGCCAGCGTCCCTGCGGGTGATGCTGCCGTGTCCGAGCGCGGGCCCGCGCATCGGGCACGCGGACCCCTGCGTCCGCTGCGGGCAGTGGCTTCGATGTCGCTGGCCCAGCGGTTCCTCGTGGCCAACCTCGGCATCCTGCTCGTGGCGGGCCTGGTCGTGGGCATCTGGATGGGCAACCAGCTCGAGCGCAGCATCGTCGAGCGCACCGCCTCGGTCACCGCCCTCTACGTCGAGTCGATCATCGAGCCCAGCGTCGCCTCCATGGCCGATGGGGGCGAGCTCACCGCGCTCGAGATCGCGACGCTCGATCGGCACCTCGCCTCGAGCGCGCTGTCCGAGCGTGTCCGCTCCATGCGTATCTGGTCGGCCGATGGCCAGGTGGTCTACAGCCCCAACGCTGCTCTCATCGGGCAGCAGTTCCCCGTCGAGGGCCACCTGGCCGAGGCCTGGGCCGGCGACGTGGCCATCGAGATGGACGACCTCAGTGGCGCAGAGAACGCCTGGGAGCGGGCACGCTGGAACCGATTACTCGAGATGTACGTTCCCGTCCGCGAACGAGGCACCGAGAACATCATCGCGGTGGCCGAGTTCTACCTGCCGCCGAAGGACATCGACGAGCAGGTCGCGCAGGCGCGCCTGACCGCCTGGAGCCTGGTCACACTCGCCATCGTCCTGGCCGGGCTGCTCTTGTGGCGTGTCGTGAAGCGCGGCAGCGACACCATCCAGCGCCAGGAGGTCGCGCTCTCCCGGCAGGTCGATGAGCTCACGGACCTGCTGGAGCAGAACGCCGAGCTCAGCGAGCGCGTGCACCAGGCTGCGGAGCGCACGACCACGCTCAACGAACGGTCGATGCGGCGGGTCAGCAGCGACCTCCACGACGGACCGGGTCAGATGCTGTCGCTGGCGATGCTGCGGCTCGACGGGCTCCAGAAGCGGGCCGAACGGGGTGACCCGCCGAGTGCGGCGGAGATCGCCGAGGTCGAAGCGGTGCTCGATGAAGCCATGGCCGACATGCGCGGCGTGGCCGCCGGGCTGCGGCTTCCGGAGCTGGCTCCCATGGATGTCGAGTCGGTCGCGTCGCGGGCGGTCCAGGATCATCAGCGGCGGAGCGGAACGCCCGTCGAGCTCCATGCGGATCACATCCCCGACCAGGTGCCGCTGCCGGTCAAGATCGCGCTCTTCCGGGCCCTGCAGGAGTCGCTCTCGAACGCGACGCGACACGGCCGGAGCGAGCACGTCGAGGTCCGTCTCCGCGGAGCGCCCGATCGTCTCCTCGGCCCCGGCCTGTCGCTCACGGTGCGTGACGATGGCGTCGGCTTCGACTCGGCGGTCCTCTCGCGGACCGATGGCCTGGGCCTGGCCGGCATCCGCGAGCAGGCGGAGGTCCTCGGCGGTTCGTTCGAGGTCAACTCGGTACCCGGTGACGGTACCGAGCTGCAGGTGTGGTGGCCGATCGAGCTGGGGACAGCGGACCGTGACTGACCCCATCATGGTCGCGGTCGCGGACGACCACCCGATGTTTCGAGCCGGCGTCGTGATGTCGTTGGGCCAGGAGGAGGGCATCGAGATCGTCGGCGAGGCGGGCGACGCGACCACCGCCCTCGAGCTCGCCCGGCGCGAGCTGCCCGACGTCATGCTGCTCGACATCGCCATGCCGGGCGGCGGACACCAGGCCGCGCGCTGGATCGCCGCGGCCTGCCCTGCCACGCGCATCGTGATGCTCACCGTTTCGGAGGACGAGGACGATCTGCTCGAGGCCATGAAGGCCGGTGCCTCGGGCTACGTCCTCAAGGGCGCCGGCGCATCCGAGCTGGCTGCCGTCATCCGCTCGGTCCATGCCGGCGAGGTCTACGTGGCGCCGGCGCTGGCCTGGGGCATGTTGCGGGAGATGCGATCGCCGCGCACATCGCCCTACGACGAGCTGACCGAGCGCGAGCGTGAGGTGCTCGAGCTGGTCGCGGAGGGCCTGAGCAACCAGGAGGTCGGCGAGCGGCTCGGGCTGGCCGAGAAGACGATCAAGCACTACATGACGAACATCCTGGGCAAGCTGCAGGTCCGCAGTCGCGTCGAAGCCGCCCTCCTTGTCGCCCGCGAAGGATCCCCGCAGCAGAAGGGTGAGTAGCTTCCACCGGGGCGACCCGACGTGGACGGATCCGACCCCCTGACCGCTCGGGCGCGCGGGGACCTCAAGAACACCAACGGCGAAGTCTTTCCCCTGGGCGCAGTCGGGCGCATCAGGCTGTTGACAGTTTGTAGAGAGATGGTCTAAGGTTTGGCGCACCAACGACGGTCGTGCTCTTCATCGAGCCGCAACGCCTGTACGACCAAGCCACGTCGGCCCTGAAGCGGTCGAACAGTCCAGGAGGATCGGAACCATGAAGAAGGCCATCGGCATCATCGCCGCCAGCGCGTTCGCCATCGCCGCCATCAGCGCGCCAGTGGCGGCCAAGCCGGGCGTCGACGCCGGCGAACCCTACTGCTTCGGCCAGGTGCACAAGGCGGTCAACGCTGGTCTGCTCAGCGCCGCCGGCATCGACAACGTCGGCCAGCTCGTTCAGAGCGACCTCGCCGCCGGCTTCGGCATGAAGGGCCAGGGCAAGAACGCGATCGCGAACTCCGTCTGCACCCCCGAGTCCTGATCGTCCCCTCCGCTACGACGGCGGCTCGGCCCTCGCGGGTCGAGCCGCCGTTTCGTCTGTCATGAGACCGTGGCCCGACTTGGCGGCCGCGAGACAATCGAGGGCAGCGGGAGGCTTCGATGCACGGCCCGTCGATGATGGCCGCCTGAGGACCGCGCAGAGCCACTGGCGAACCCGACCCGCCTGCAACAGGGGACGTCATGCGAGCGATCAGGCTGGTGGCGAACGGCACTGTCGCGGCGGTGCTCCTGCTCAGCGCGTCGACCGTCGGGCTGGGTCAGGAGGAAGCTGTCGGCGAGGGTCCGCGGTACTTCTATGGCGAGGCTGAAGGCTTCCTCCA
>JASFQX010000408.1:0-3139 GCA_050115215.1 Chloroflexota bacterium | reverse complement strand
CGCTCCTCTTCCTGGTCTTCTTCTTCGCCACGCCGATGGCCTCGGCGTTCGTGCTGGCCTTCCAGACCCCGGACGGCGCCTGGTCGCTCGAGTCTATCCAGACGCTGACCGGCGATGTGAACTTTTGGCCGGCCATCACTGCCACGCTCACGCTCGTCATCATCGTCATCCCCTTCCAGTTGGCGCTGGCCATGGCCATGGCCCTTGTCGTCAACAAGCGCCTGAAGGGGACCAGCCTGTGGCTCTACATCTACGTCCTGCCCCTCGCCATCAGCGAGCTCGCGGCGGGCATCGTGTGGGTCTCGATCTTCACCCAGAAGGGCTGGCTCAACAGCATCCTCGAGACGCTCGGCATCGTGGAGCGCGGGATCATCTGGCAGTCAGCCGAGTCGTACTGGACGCTCATCGGCATCATCGTCGTGGCCGAGATGTGGCGCGCCACCTCGATCATGATGATCATCCTCGTGGCCGGGCTGCAGTCCATCCCGGACGAGTACACCGAAGCGGCTGAGGTCTACGGCGCCACGCTCTGGCAGCGCGTGCGACGGGTCATCATGCCCATGCTTCGGCCGAGCCTCCAGGTGGCGCTCATCCTGCGCATCGTACTTGCCATCCAGGTCTTCGCCACCGCCATCGCGCTGGCCGGCACGGGCCTCACGGTGATGTCGCAGCAGACCATCGAGTGGGCCAACGACATCGACAACGACAACGTGGCCGCGGCCTGGGCCGGGCTGATGCTGCTGATGAGCATCACTGCCACTATCGGCGTGCTGTGGATGCTGCCGGTACGGGACGAGCAACAGGTATGACCGCTCCCGCCGTGCCGACCAACGGCACCCAGACCCAGGCCCCACCGCCGCCGCGCCGAAAGCGGACCGCGCGCAAGGTCCTCAACACCATCCTCTGGTACGCGTCGGCCGTGATCATGGCGGCCTTCATCATCGTGCCCATCTACCTCATCTTTGTCAGCGCCACGACGCCGGCCGAGGCCACCTACAACTACCCCAAGAGCCTCGTGCCCGAGGGTATCGACACCGACAACATCCAGGCCTTCGTCAACGCCTCGGGCGTCATCGACGCCTTCTGGCGCAGCGTCATCGCCGGCGTCATCACGGTCGTGCTGGCGCTCGGCATCGGTGCCCCGGCGGGCTACGCCATCGCGCGCTACGTCTTCCGTGGCCGCGACGGCTACCGCCTCGTGGTGCTCTCCACGCGCGCGTTCCCCATCGTCATCCTCTCGATCCCGCTGGCGGTCACCTTCCGCAACCTCGGCATCTACGACACCGTTTGGGGCGTGGCCCTCATGCACACGGCGCTGGCGCTGCCCTTCGCGGTGCTCATCACCAGCTCCGTCTTCGTGTCCATCCCCAGAGAGCTGGAGGAGGCGGCCCAGACCCTGGGCTGCTCACCGGCGCGGGCGTTCCTGCGCGTGTCGCTGCCGCTGGCCCTGCCGGGACTGACCGCGGCCGCCATCTTCACGTGGGTGCTGTCATGGAACGACGTCTTCGCCGCTGCCGTGCTGACGCTGCGCGAACCCACGCTGCCGGCGCGCATCCTGACATCGCTCACCCAGGCCTCGCTGCCGTGGCAGTTCGCGGCCGCCTTCGTGATGCTGGTCCCAAGCCTCATCGTCATCTTCGTCATCCGCAAGTACCTGCTCGGCCTGTGGGGCCGGGTCGTGAAGTAGGGGAGCCACTTGTCTGAGATCCGTCTGGAGCGCATCCACAAGATCTATAAGGAGACCCGCGCGGTCGACGACGTCTCCCTGCACATCAGCCAGGGCGAGTTCATGGTCCTGCTGGGCCCGTCCGGCTGCGGCAAGACGACGCTGCTGCGCTCCATCGCCGGCCTCGAGGAGATCGACGCGGGCTCGGTCATCATCGGCGAGCGCGACGTGACCGAGGTGCCGCCGCGCAACCGCAAGATCGCCATGGTCTTCCAGTCCTACGCGGTGTTCCCCCACATGTCGGTGTACGAGAACATCGCCTTCGGCTTGCGCATGCAGAAGCTGGACAAGGACGTCATCGACAAGCGCGTCAAGTCCTCTGCCGAGCTGCTGCACATCGAGAACCTGCTCGACCGCTACCCCTCGCAGGTTTCCGGTGGCCAGCGCCAGCGCATCGCCGTGGCCCGCGCCATCGCCATGGAATCCGAGGTGCTGCTCATGGACGAGCCGCTCTCGAACCTCGACGCGCTGCTGCGCCTGGAGATGCGCGCCGAGCTCAAGCGCCTGCTCAACGAGATCGGCTCAACCACCGTGTACGTGACCCACGACCAGGTGGAGGCCATGTCCATGGGCGACCGCATCGCGGTGATGCGCGCCGGCAAGATCCTTCAGTTGGGCAAGCCGCTCGACATCTACCAGCGCCCCATCGACCGCTTCGTCGGCGGCTTCATCGGCAACCCGCCCATGAACTTCATCGCCGCCTCGGTCGATCGCAACGAGAGTGGCCTCATCGCCGGGGTGGAGGGCGCCGGCTCGCTCAAGGTCGACGACGAGGACGGCGAGCTGCTAGAGGGCTACGTGGGCAAGCCCGTGACGCTGGGCATCCGCGCAGAGAACATCGACGTCCAGCGCGACCCGACCGAGGGCGCCACGCTCCGGGCGCACGTACTGGTGGTGGAGCCATTGGGCTCGCACGACCTGCTCACCTGCCAGCTCGGCCCCGAGCTGATCAAGGTCTCCACGCGCCCGGACATGGAGATCAAGGCTGGCGAGGACATCTACCTGGCCCTCGAGCATGAGCGCACGGTGTGGATTGATCCCGAGTCCCAACGTACCATCGGCATGTGACCGCGCCACGCAAGCCCAGGGACGTCGGCAACGGGCTGGTCTGTGCCTCGTTCGGGCGCGACGGCGAATGGTTGAGCCTGGCCACCGTCCACCCCCAGGCCGGCTTCGTGGAGCTGACCGGCCTGCCGCTGTTCGCCCCCGAATGGCGCGCTGACCCCGTCGCCGTGCGTCGCTACCGCTCGTGGATGCGACGCGAAGAGCACGCCTTCCTGCACGTGGAGGCCGGCCGCGCCACGGTGACCACCCGCCAGGACGCGCCCAAGGGCACACGCACGATCATCCAGCGGCTCACCATCCGTGCCCCGCTCCGCGACCGACCGTCGGGCCTCCGCATCCGCGCCAACG
>JASFQX010000407.1:0-3153 GCA_050115215.1 Chloroflexota bacterium | reverse complement strand
CGTAGACCCCGGCAAGGTGCTTGCGGTAGGACCGGAAGTAGAGCCTCACCTCCCGCATGATCTTGGACTTGTGCTTGAGGTACCAGTTCCCCGCTTCCATGCCAGGCCTCCTTCCATCGTCGTCGCCTGGGGCTGCCAGTCCACCGGACTCGCGCCCGATCCAACGCGACCTACCCCAGCTTCGTACCCCGCACGATGCGCATGCCCTCCAGCGTCAACAGCCGGTGGAGGAGGCCGACCGGCCCGGTCCACTCGCCGCGAACGTCGTCATAGGTGACCGAGACATCATCGAAGCCCGCGTCCTCGACCAGGCGACGGGCGTCGGCCTCGTTCCAGATCCACATCCCGCCGAAGGCCTGGTGGGACGCGGTGCCCTCGGGCACCCGCCAGCCCAGCTCGAGGACGGCCCGCCCACCGGGACGAAGCACGCGGAACATCTCAGCCAGCGCACGGGATGGGTCGGGGAAGGCCTCGATCGAGCCCATGCACGTCACCACGCTGAACCGTTCGCGCTCCCACGGAAGCTCGACCGCGTCCCCCTTGACGATCTCCGCCGTCCCGACCGCGATGCGCTCGGCCAGCCGCTCGCGGGCCAGGTCGATCTGGAGGTCCGAGAGGTCCAGGCCCGCGACGAAGCTCACGTCTGAGGCATGGTTCGCCAGGAAGACGCCCGAGCCACAGGCGACCTCCAGAAGCTCGTCCTCCGGACGAAGGTCGAGGGCCTCGGCCATGAGCGGGTAGATCGGGCCGTGGAGGCGGGGCATCGTCCAGTGGCTGCTGACCCAGCCGAGCGGGCCGCTAGGGACGATGGAGTACGACCGGGCCACCTTCGTGAACCACTCCTCCCAGGTCTCACCCCGTGCCCTGGGAGCCAAGGCTACGGCCCCGGCAGCAGCCGCAGCAGCCCCGGCAACCACGATGCCACGCATCGCCTACCCCCTTCATGTGCGCGGGCCGGGTTCGCCAGTGGCTCGGCGCGGTCCAAGGCGGCCAGGACTGGGGCCGCGCGTCGTCGCCTCCCGCTACGGTCGATGATGCTCCCGTCGGGCTGTCACGTCTACCGCGGGAGCGCATCTTGGTGAGCGCCTCTAGCCAGGCGATCCGGGCGATGGGTTACTCGGCGGGCGTCTCCGCCTGGTTCGCGGGCATGACTCGGCCCACTCCGAACACGAGCATGAAGAGCATCGCCGCCGCCCCGAACAGGCCGGCCACGACCGCCGTCAGATACAACGCCGTCTCCTGGTCCGGGAACAGGCCCAGCACGACGAGCACGAGAGCGCCCGTGATGACGACCACGAAGGGTCAGAAGCCGATGGCCATCCGCAGCGCGTCCGACCGCCCGGCCCTCGCGAGCTCCGCCCGGTTCTCGGGTGTCGTGGCCTGCACGGCCATGGCTCCCCACCACACGACGAGGACCACGAGGGAGCAGACCAGCCACAGCTCGTGCCCGCTCAAGTCGTAGCCGCCGAGGACGACCGGGGTCAGGCCCGCGACCATCACCCAGATGCCGAACGACAGAACAGCCCGGATGAACGAGACCTCGTTCGCGTCACTTGGGCCGCCACTTCTGACAGCGATGAGCGCTCCAAAGCCCACGAAGACGCCGGCGATCTCGACCAGCACCACCAGCAGATCGACTTCCCGCATGGTCCCCACCTCCCATGGGCCGCCGCCAGTGGCTCGGCACGACTCGGGCGGCCACTGCTGAAGCCGTGCCGGTATCGCCTCCTTGTCGGGTATGACGCCACGTCCCAAGCACAGGCTTCAAGGGTCAGAGGTCGCTAGCGTCAGGGCAGCTACGACGGCGGCGGGGCGGTGGCGACGACAGGCTTGGGCTAAGCCTCAGTTCACTGACCCGTTGAGGCGTAGGTACTTGTGGCGACCCGAGTGGCCGACCTCGCGGATGCAGTAGCGGGTCGGCTCGTCCCTACTCGGCGAGCCACATGGAGCCGGCTCCATGCCTTCGAGTTCGTCCTCGTCCTGCATGTGAGGCTGGTCCGCGAGGTTCTGGCGGTTGGCGATGGCAAGCATCATCGCGCTGATGCCCGCGAGGATGTCGCGGTCGTCGTCGGTCAGGGGTGTCTCTACCGACACGTCGAGCTTGATGCCCATGGGGTGGTCCTCCTTCGACCATCGTCCCCGGCGGGAGCACCGTGCCGGCTGAGGGGGCCGTTCGTTGCTGCGGAGTACCGCGAGGTCCTTGGGCGTCAGCCGCAAGGCGGGCACCTCGACCCACTCGCCGTTCACGAGCTTCCTCTTGGTCGCCTTGAGGTCGGAGCGTAACCTGGTGATGGCCTCATCGATGGCGTCGAGGGCCTTGTCGCGGACCTGAGCCTCCCGGTCGGCGCGGCGGGCCGCGTGCTTCTCGATGTAGGCGTCCGACGCTCTGGTCTGGTACTGCTCTCGCTTCTCCTGCCACTTGTGCTTCTTGGCCTGATCCACAACAGGGTTGTGGCTCGAGATCCCGTGCCGGCGGCAGAGCTCGCGGGCGGATGGAGATGTCGGTGGCGATGTACTCGCGCTCGAGCGCCCGATAGTCGTGGGACCTGTTCACGACGTTCTCCGGGGCTTCTGTCGGCCTCCGGCCTCTCCTCGTCGCGACGAGGGGCGGAGTCACCGTCTGGACCCATCGTAGACCGCAGGCCAAGGTCCGCGACTGGGGTCAAGGCAGTCGGAGGGGGCCGGCATCCCGCCTGCCTGGGTCACCGGACCCCCGCCGCTGGCTTACCAGCCGCGGGAGGGAGGGGGGATGGTACGAGCGGACCAGGACCGACCCCGCTCCGCCCCGGACCCCACCATGTGGCCCATCGACATCGGTGCGGGTGGTCACCAAGCGGAAGGTGGTCGGATGCGCGTGCGATGGGGGCGCTGTCCTCAGCGTGCAGGAGCCACCGGGACCACGCCGAGGGAGCGACCGCAGGCGACCAGTGGTTCGATGGTGTGTCGATGACGGGATGGGTGATCTGGCTCGCGGCACCATCAGCGTGGGGCCTGGCTACCGAGGGTCACCGGAGCGAGAGCCGCGACGACCGCCCAGACCCCGAGGGACAACACCGAGCGGATGTAGACCACCTCCCTCGCATCGCTGCCCCCGCCGCTGCGCACGGCGATGAGCGCCCCGAACCCGACGAAGACACCGGCGATCTCGGCCAG
>JASFQX010000406.1:0-3157 GCA_050115215.1 Chloroflexota bacterium | reverse complement strand
CGCCACCCCAGGCAACGGGGCGACAGCACGCTCGGGTGCACGCAACGGACGGAGCCGGCGCTCCACGGTCCGCCCGGCCATGGATGAGCGATATCGCTTCACGGGCGCAGCCTCCAAGGGCCTGACCTTCGAGCGCCGCTGGACGTCCCCTGGCGTCCATCCCTATGACGAGGTGCAGTGGGAGCTGCGCGACGCCAGCATCACCAACGAGTCAGGGGTCGCGGTCTTCGAGCAGAAGGACGTCGAGGTCCCCGAGTTCTGGAGCCAGCTGGCCACCAACGTCGTGGTCAGCAAGTACTTCCGGGGCCATATCGGCACCCCCAGCCGCGAGCGCAGCGTCAAGCAGCTCATCGATCGCGTGGTCAACACCATCACCGGCTGGGCCGCGACCCAGCGTTACTTCGCCACCGACGAGGACCTGGCGACCTTCAGGGCCGAGCTGACCCACCTGCTGCTGCATCAGCGGATGGCCTTCAACAGCCCGGTCTGGTTCAACGTGGGCGTCGAGGCCAAGCCTCAGTGCTCGGCCTGCTTCATCAACTCCGTGCAGGACTCGATGTCCTCGATCATGGACCTGGCCAAGACCGAGGCCATGCTCTTCAAGTACGGCTCAGGGGCGGGCGTCAACCTCTCGCCCATCCGCGGCTCGAACGAGAAGATGTCCGGTGGCGGCATCGCCTCCGGCCCGGTCAGCTTCATGAAGGGCTTCGACGCCTTCGCCGGCGTGGTCAAGTCCGGCGGCAAGACACGGCGCGCGGCCAAGATGGTCATCCTCAACGCCGACCATCCCGACATCCTCGAGTTCGTCGATTCCAAGGCCAGCGAGGAGAAGAAGGCGTGGGCGCTCATCGAGGCCGGCTACGACCCCTCCTTCACGGGCGAAGCCTACGGCTCGGTGTTCTTCCAGAACGCCAACCACAGCGTGCGCGCATCCGACCGCTTCATGGAGGCGGTGGAGCGGAACGAGGACTGGATCACCTACCAGGTCACCACCGGCGAGCCCGCGGGCACCCATCGGGCACGTGAGATCTTCCGCCACATGGCCGAGGCGGCCTGGATCTGCGGCGACCCCGGCATCCAGTACGACAGCACCATCAACGATTGGAACCCGGTGGCCAACTCCGACCGCCAGTACGCCACCAACCCCTGTTCGGAGTTCTCGTTCCTCAACGACACCTCCTGCAACCTGGCCTCGCTGAACCTGATGAGGTTCGTCGACGCCGATGGCGAGTTCGATGTCGAGGCCTTCCGCTACGCGGCACGCCTGACCATCACCGCCCAGGAGATCCTGGTCGACAACGCCTCCTACCCCACCGCCCAGATCGAAGAGAACTCACACCGGTTCCGCCCGTTGGGCCTGGGCTACGCCAACCTCGGGGCGCTGCTCATGAGCCGGGGCCTGGCCTATGACTCGGACGAGGGTCGCGCCTTCGCCGGCTCCGTGACCGCGCTGATGACCGGAGAGGCCTACCGTCAGTCGGCCATCATCGCCCGCGATCACGGCGGGGCCTTCCACGACTACGCCCTCAACGAAGGCCCGTTCCTGCGGGTCATGCGCAAGCACCGGGACGCGGCCTACGAGCTCGACGAGCAGGCGGCTCCCGCGGCCCTGGTGAAGGAGGCGCGCGACGTCTGGGACGAGACGCTCGCGCTGGGCGAGAAGCACGGCTATCGCAATGCCCAGGTGAGCGTGCTCGCGCCCACCGGCACCATCGCCTTCATGATGGACTGCGACACCACCGGCATCGAGCCGGATATCGCGCTCATCAAGTACAAGAAGCTCGTCGGCGAGGGCTTCCTCAAGATCGTCAACCAGACGGTGCCGCTGGCGCTGCAGCGCCTGGGCTACTCGGCCGATCAGGTCGAGGACATCGTCAGCTACATCGACGAGTACGAGACCATCGAGGGTGCCCCGGAGCTCAGGCCCGAGCACCTGCCGGTCTTCGATTGCGCCTTCAAGCCCGTGAACGGCGAGCGCTCCATCCACCACCTGGGCCACCTGCGGATGATGAGTGCCACCCAGCCGTTCCTGTCCGGCGCCATCAGCAAGACCGTGAACATGCCCGAGCACGCCACCGCAGAGGACATCGAGGATGTCTACCTGCAGGGCTGGAAGCTGGGCCTGAAAGCCATCGCCATCTATCGCGACGGCTCCAAGCGCAGCCAGCCGCTCTCGACGGGCAAGAAGGACGACGACTCGAAGGCGAATTCCCCTACGGCAGTAGCGGCGACGGGGCTGGAGCTCACTGGGGAGCCCAAGCCATACCGTCGCCGCCTGCCGGACGAGCGCCGCGCGGTCACGCACAAGTACCAGGTCGCCGGCCACGAGGGCTACATCACCGTCGGCCTCTACCCCGATGGCCAGCCGGGTGAGATCTTCCTCAAGATGGCCAAGGAGGGTTCCACGGTCAGCGGCCTCATGGACACGCTGGCCACGATGACCTCGCTGGCGCTCCAGTACGGGGTGCCGCTGCGCGACCTGGTGAGCAAGTTCACCCACGTGCGCTTCGAGCCCTCGGGCTTCACCGGCAACCCGGAGGTGCCCATCGCCAAGTCGATCGTCGACTACATCTTCCGCTGGATGGGTTCCCGCTTCCTCAGCAAGGACGACCGCGACGCCCTCGGCATCATGGGCGGCGAGATCGTGTCTGAGGTGCCCGCGGAGTCCACCCCGCAGCTGGGCGCGTTCGACCCGGCTGAGGCAGCGGCCGAATCCACCCCGGCCGTGGCACCGCCCGCTCCTTCGTCCTCCTCCGAAGACGCGGGCGGGGCCCGGCCGCTCGACGTCGGCACCAGCACGACGGCCAGCCGCAGCGCGAACGGCCAGGTTGCGCCCTCGCCCGGCGCGGGCCAACGCATCGCCTTCTCGGTGAGCGCGGACTCGCCATCGTGCATGGACTGCGGCAGCATCATGGTTCGCAACGGCAGCTGCTACAAGTGCCTCAACTGCGGCGCCACCAGCGGCTGCAGCTGATGGGCCACCCGGACGGAGGCCGTCTCCACTAGCCATCGGGGGCCCTCGCAGCGCAAAGCCCAGGCCTTTCCGCGTGGCGCACGGGCGACGCTCGCACGCCGCACCGACCGGCTACCCTCCCCTCGATGCGCATCGCCACCTGGAACGTCAACTCGCTCAAGGCCCGGCTCGAGGCCGTCGAAC
>JASFQX010000405.1:0-3169 GCA_050115215.1 Chloroflexota bacterium | reverse complement strand
GGTGAGCACCTCTTCGTGGCCGCGAACGAGGATCGCTGGGAGGAGCTGCTGGGCGCGGTCAACATGGATGCCATCGGTGCCCGCGATGCGCGCACTGCGCTATCGATGTACGCCGTCAGCGAGCAGGATCGTGCGCTCATCCAGCGGGTCCTGCGCCGGCACGCTCGCGTCGCCTTGGGCGAGCAGTGGTACGAGAGTGACCACAGCATCGTGGCCGCTCGCGGACGCCCGACCGTGGCCCTGACGTCGACCTCCTTCCGCGAGCTGTGTGCCAGTGTGACCCACACCGAGCGGGACACGCTGGAGCTGGTCGACCCGGCCGAGGTCGCCGTTGCCGCCGAGTTCGTCGCCGACCTGGTCCGGTCACTGCCCGCCGTCGGTGGTCCAGCGGCTTGACGCTCGAGCTCTTCCGCCTGCTGGCGGCGGTCGTGATCGCCATGCACGAGGTCTCGTCGCCTGCTGCTCGAGACCAGCGCGGGCAAGGACGCCTATGCAGTGCTCCGCGCCATGGGCGGTCGCTTCCAATGGTCCTGGGGCTTCACGGTCACCGACAGCCACCGGGGCGGCTGGCGCGGCAAGCCCGCGCGGTTCCTCGACGCGGTCGTGGTCTCCGAGGTCTTCCCGGTCATCCTCGCGGCATCGTTCGGCACCGGCACGGTCGAGCTGCACGGCAGGGACCGGCTGCAGCTCGAGCTGCAGCGCATCGCGCGGGAGCTGCAGCGGGCCCCTGCCGACGATGCCCGCCGAGGCCGCCGCGCCTTCGCCGTGGAGGTCGAGCGGGCCCGTGCCCTGGGGGTGCGGGTGTGACCTGTGCCAAGCGGCTGGCCGGCCTGCTGGCCGATGCCGAGGCCGGCCTGCAGCGCTACATCAAACGACGAGCCCGGAGGGCCGCGACATGAACGACCGCCCACTATCCGCGTCCGGCTTCCTCATCGGCCTCGGCGCGATCCTGCGTGACTCTGGGCTCCGCGAGGCGGCACGGACCGACCTGAAGGTGAGAGCCAAGATCGTGGAGCTCTGGACGAGGCGGCGTGAGCTGGCGGCAGCGATAGACGACGAGCTGAAGGCCGGTCCCCCGCGTGGACTGACGGCACGGACTACACGCTGCCCAGCATGCGAACGGGCGCGGCAACGCCGACGCGATGCCAGGCGCGGCACGCCTGCGGAGCGCGGCTACGACCACGCCTATCGCACGCGTCGAGCGGAGATGCTCTAGGCCTGGGTCAGCGAGCACGGCTGGGTCTGGCCCGGCTACGACACGCCGGCGCATCCGGTCCGGGTCGGCAAGCTCACCGCGGACCACGTCATCCCCATCGCCAGGGCGGTCGAGACGGCCCGCTGATGCCGCTGTGCTGGAGCTGCCACAGTCGTCGCGGCCAGGCCACCGGCGGGGCCGCCGTCCACGACGCCACGCAACAAGAGGAGGCCCGGCCCCCGCGGGACGGGCCTCGGCTTCAGCACTGCCTATGTCAGAGCCGAACCCTTAGGGGGTCGTCGGCGCACCGAGACAGCGCATCTCGAACTCCTCCACGATCGGTGCGTTGCCCCTGATCCGGAACTTGCCGTCTACCGAGAACTTGGCGCCGGTCTCAGGGTTGCGCCACATGTCCTTGAAGGTGCCGCCTTCCCCGTTCTCGTTCGCCACGAAGTGCTCCTGCCCGCCGAGGAAGACGTAGCCCTCCTCGATCTCACCGCTCCGCTGGACGGTCACCACGAAGTTGTTGGGATGCTCGTGGATGGCGATGTCGAAGACGAGGGTCACGTTGACTAGTTCACCGGTGCACGGGTCGACATCCTGGAACGACACGCTATCGGTGAAGGTCACGGGCTTGTCTGCCGAGGCCACGCCCGGCAGCATCGCCGCCATCAGGACACCGGCGAACAGGCTGATCATCAGTCGCTTCTTCATGCGAAGCACTCCTCCTCCCCCCTGTGCGAGGCGCAGTCGCTCAACCCCCCGCGCCTCCCATATATATGAGTCACCTAGTCGCCTTTCCGTTCCATCTTGTACTGCTGACCCGTCTGCGCCGCCCGAGCTGACGCGCTCCGCCCGCTACCCTCCCCACCATGATCGACTCCGACCTGGAGGCCGCCTGAGCCGCCGTCCACGACAACACGCCCGACGGCTGGTACGTCGGCCGGCCCGGCTTCGAGGAGCGGCACAACCAGTGGTCGATGTGCGCCTTCGTCCCGTCCGAGCGGCCGGTGGTCTGCAAGCGATCGCGCGAGTGGACGGCCGCGAGCCGGACCGAGCCGCGCTGTGTGCAGGTGATGGCGCGCTGTCTCGGTGAGCTGAAGGCGGGCCGCTGGCCGGCCTAGAAGACCCGACCGTGGCAACGCGGCGGCCCGTGTGGGGGTGCCCTACGCTGCTCTGGTGCTGCTCGATGTCTTCCGCGTGATTGTCGTCCTGGTGGTATGTACACATGGGATAGCGCATCTCCTCTGGTTCCTGGCCAGCTGGACGTCCCTGCGCACCGGTGTCGGCGACGGGCCCTGGCTCCTGCCCGGGGAGATCACCATCCGCAGCCCCATCGGCCGCGTCCTGGGACTGCTGGCGCTGATCGTGGTGGTGGTCTTCGTGCTGGCCGCGCTGTTGCTGCTGGCCGGCCAGCCGGGCTGGCGAGACGTCGCCAACGTCGGCATCTTCCTCTCCTACGCGGCGGTCGTTCCCTGGCTACGACAATCGCCCGGCTCCTGGGGGATCACCTCGGTCATCACCAACATCGTGCTCATGTTCCTGCTGGCGCTGCCGCTCTCGGTCGATCTCACCGCCTGACCGGACGCCCGGTGACCCGGTCGCGTCTTCTCGCCTGAACCGCTACACTGCGGTCGCTCGGCGTGTCCGCCTGTGCGCGTGCGGACTCGACCCATGGTGGCTATAGCTCAATCGGCAGAGCATCGGATTGTGGCTCCGAAGGTTACGGGTTCAAGCCCCGTTAGCCACCCCACCAACTCGAACGTGAGCCAGCCCCTCCGGGCTCACCGGAGGGGCTTCGTCACGGGGTCCTGACGGCCAAGCAGACGACCCTGGCCAGGGGCATCGTGGGGTGCGGCAGATCCCTCGGTCCCCGAGGCGTCTCCGCAGCACTCCTGCTGAGCGGGCTCACCCGGCAGCCGGTGGTTCGGGCAGCGGTGGGAAGTCACCGGCGAAGATGACTCCGACGAACTC
>JASFQX010000404.1:0-3169 GCA_050115215.1 Chloroflexota bacterium | reverse complement strand
CGATGCGACCGACGCGGACGGCCGCGATCGGGCCCAGGAAGGGGATCTCGCTGATGGTCAGCGCCGCGGAGGCGGCGATGGTGCCGATGACGTCAGGGTTGTTCTCCTGGTCGGTGGAGAGCACCGTGAGCACGCACTGCACGTCATCCTTGTAGCCCTTGGGGAACAGCGGCCGGATGGGCCGATCGGTCAGGCGTGCGGCGAGGATCGCGGCCTCGGAGGGTCGGGCCTCGCGCTTGATGAAGCCACCAGGGATCTTGCCCGCCGCGTACATCCGCTCCTCGAAGTCGATGGTGAGCGGGAAGAAGTCGAGACCGGGACGTGGGTCGGCGCGATTGGCCGTTCCGAGCAGCACGGTATCCCCGTACTGCACGGTCACCGAACCGCCAGCCAGCCGGGCGAGCTTGCCCGTCTCGATGGTGAGTGTGCGACCACCGAACTCGGTCGAGAGCGTGGTTACCGTCATCAGTCCTCCAACGGGACGACCGACGGACCGGGCGCGTTGGGTGTACCTGCGAAGACCCCGCACCAGCGAGGGCCTCGGAGCGTGCGTGGTAGCGCGTGCGGGCGGCGCCCGCCAGGGCCGAGGCGCCTAGCGGCGCAGGCCGAGCCGTTCGATGACGGACTGATACCGGGCTGCATCCTTGCGCATGAGGTACGCCAGGAGGCGGCGGCGCGTGCCAACGAGCTTGAGCAAGCCGCGGCGCGAGTGGTGATCCTTGGGGTAGCGTCGGAGGTGCTCGGTCAGCCCCGCGATCCGCTCGGTGAGCAGCGCGATCTGGACTTCCGGCGAGCCGGTGTCACCTTCCTTGGTGGCGTACTCGGCAACGACGCTTGCCTTCGTTTCCCGCGTGAGCGGCAACTGGTCCTCCAGCCTATCCATCTACCTTGTCTGTTAGTCGCGCGGCAGCATAGCACACCGTCTCAGGATAGGCCGTGCTCGCAGCCACAGCTAAAGCCGGCGCAACGCCGCATGGTCGGTCACGAGCGCGGGCGTTCGTCGGTCGTGAACGTCATTGTGCCCGAGTGGCCCGGCCGGCGCAACCGCAGCCGGCCAGCGCGGGCGCGCAGGGAGACGATTCGGGCCAGCGACTGGCGGGTCTGACACGCTAGGCTGTCGGGCAGGAGGCAACCGATGACCGGGAGCGGACCACGACCGGTACGCGCGCCGCGAGGCCCGCAGCTGAGCTGCCGCGGCTGGCAGCAGGAAGCGGCCCTGCGCATGCTCATGAACAACCTCGACCCGGAGGTGGCAGAGCGACCGGACGATCTCGTGGTCTACGGTGGCACCGGCCGTGCGGCTCGCTCCTGGGCGGCGTTCGACGCCATCGTGCACGAGCTGCGGCGACTCGACGATGACGAGACGCTGCTCGTGGCCTCGGGCAAGCCGGTGGCGGTCTTCCGCACGCACGAGTGGGCCCCGCGCGTGCTCATCGCCAACAGCAACCTGGTCGGCCGCTGGGCCACCTGGGAGCACTTCCGCCAGCTCGAGCGCGCGGGCCTGCTGATGTACGGGCAGATGACCGCGGGTTCGTGGATCTACATCGGCAGCCAGGGCATCCTGCAGGGCACCTACGAGACCTTCGCCGAGCTGGCCCGGCAGCACTTCGGCGGCACGTTGCGCGGCCGCGTCGTGCTCACCGCCGGCCTCGGCGGCATGGGCGGGGCCCAGCCCCTGGCCGTGACCATGAACGACGGCGTGGCCCTCTGCATCGAGGTCGACCCCCAGCGCGTGCGACGACGGCTCGAGACCCGCTACCTCGACCGCAGCACCGATGACCTCGACACGGCCCTGGGCTGGGCGCGCGAGGCTGCCGGCTCGGGCGAACCGCGATCGATCGGGCTCGTCGGCAACGCCGCCGAGGTCGAGCCGGAGCTGGTGCGGCGCGGCGAACCGTTCGATGCCGTGACCGACCAGACCTCAGCGCACGATGCGCTCAACGGCTACGTGCCGGCAGGGCTCTCGCTGGAGGCGGCTGCCGCGCTGCGCGCGAGCGATCCCGGCGAGTACACCCGTCGGGCCGTGGCCTCGATGGCCACGCAGGTGCGGGCGATGCTGGCCCTTCGGTCGGCCGGCGCGGTCACCTTCGACTACGGCAACAACATCCGCGCCCAGGCGCACGCGGGCGGCGTCGAAGAGGCCTTCGACTTCCCGGGCTTCGTGCCGGCCTTCATCCGACCGCTGTTCTGCGAGGGCAAGGGACCGTTCCGCTGGGCGGCCCTCTCGGGCGATGCGGCCGACATCGCCGCCACCGATGCCGCCATCCTGCAGCTCTTCCCCGGGGACGAGGGCCTGGCCCGCTGGATGCGCCAGGCGCAGGAGCGGGTGGCCTACCAGGGACTGCCCGCGCGGATCTGCTGGCTGGGCTACGGCCAGCGCCATCGGGCCGGGCTCGCCTTCAACGAGCTCGTGCGCTCGGGTGCGGTGAGGGCTCCCCTCGTCATCGGTCGCGACCACCTCGACGCGGGCTCGGTGGCCTCGCCCAACCGGGAGACCGAGGCCATGCGTGACGGCAGCGACGCCATCGCCGACTGGCCCATGCTCAATGCGCTGGTCAACACCGCCGCCGGTGCCAGCTGGGTCAGCCTCCACCACGGCGGCGGGGTCGGTATCGGCTACAGCCAGCACGCCGGCATGGTGGTGGTGGCCGACGGCACGGATCTCGCGGCCCGGAAGCTCGAGCGGGTGCTGACCACGGACCCGGGCATGGGCGTGGCCCGCCATGTCGACGCCGGCTACGAACGGGCCATCGCGGTCGCCCGCGAGCAGGGCCTGCGCATCCCCATGCTGGACCCGTGACCTCGGCCTCACCGGTAGTGCTCAACGGCGCCGAGCTCTCCGTGCCCGAGGTCGAATCGGTCGCGCGCGGCGAGCGCTTCGCCGTCCTGGCCGAGGACGCGCGAGCGCGGGTGGCCGAGGCCCGCGCGGTCATCGAGCGGCTGGTGGCCTCGGGCGAGGTCGTCTACGGCGTGACCACGGGATTCGGGGCGCTGGCCTCCACCTACGTGCCACCCGACCGCGCGCGCGAGCTGCAGGAACGCCTGCTGCTGAGCCACGCGGCCGGTGTCGGAGCACCCTTGCCGACCGCTGTCGTGCGGGCCATGCTGCTGCTGCGCGCCAACACGCTGGCGCTGGGCCATTCGGGCTGCCGGCCCGAGCTCATCGATC
>JASFQX010000403.1:0-3175 GCA_050115215.1 Chloroflexota bacterium | reverse complement strand
CATCGTTCGGAACCGCGCCAAGGTCCGGGCCTTTCGCGACAACGCCGCGGCCACGCTGCGCGTGCGAGAGGAGCTGGGCGGACTGGACCCCTACCTCTGGGGCTTCGTGAAGGGCCGGCCCATCGTCAATCACTTCCGGGCGCTGCGGGAGGTCCCGGCCCAGACACCCCTCGCCGAGCGCATCTCGGCCGACCTGAAGCAGCGCGGCTTCCGCTTCGTCGGCCCGGTCATCGTCTACGCCCTGATGCAGTCGATCGGCCTGGTCAACGACCATCTCGTGAGCTGCTTCTGCCACCCGGAGGCCTGACCGAACCGTCCCTCCGCCTGCCCAGCGCACCGCTAGGATGGCCATCTGCAGACAGACCCGCCACTGCCGGGATGCAAGCGCGGGCCATCAGGGGCAGCGATGGGCAAGAAGGCCAAGGGCAAGGGCAAGCCCAGGAAGAAGGAGCGCAAGCGGGCGCAGCGGCTGGCGGAAGCGGGAGCTCCGGCCGAGCTCGCTGAGCCAGAGCCAGCTGTGGTCATCGATCTGGCACTCGAGCAGCGCCGGCGAGCCGTGGACACGACCGAGCTGGCAGCCCGCCTGGCCGGGCTCTCCACGGTGCTCCAGCGACACCTCTCACGCGCCGATGCCGGCGAGGGCCTGACACGAGCGCGGCTCTCGGCCCTGGCCCTGCTGGTGCTCGGTGGTCCCCGGACACTGGGCGACCTGGCCGCAGCCGAGCACGTTCGGCCGCCGACGATGACCCGTCTCATCCGCGCCATGGAGGCCGACGGGCTCGTGGTCCGCGAGAGGAACCCCGACGACGGGCGCTCCATCGTCATCCAAGCCACGCCCAGGGGCATGGAGCAGCTCGAGCGTGGCCGGACACGGCAGATCGCGCCCCTGGCCGAGTCGATCGCCGACCTCGACCGCGCCGAGCGGCTGCAGCTGGAGGACGCCGCCGACCTGCTCGGCCGCGTCCTGCGAGACACCGCCTGGGAGAACCCGGCCGGCAGCGAGTGAAGCGGCCGACCACAGACCCCCGCCCCACGGCGCGCAGCGAGCTGGCCGTCTGGCTGTCGATGGTGGTGGCTCTGGTGGGCCTGCTGCAGACGGGCACGCCGCCACGGATGATGGTGCTGGTGCTGATCGTGGTGGCGATCACGCTGGCCGTCTCGCTGCGCTGGCGCATCGGACCGGCGGTCATCGTGGTGCTGCTGCTGTCGGGCATGGCCCTGCGAGCGGTGCCCTCGACCGGCTTCAGCGACGTGCTCGTCGTGACCGAGGCGGCGGTGCGGGAGATGCTGGCTGGTGGCAACCCCTACGGTCACGGCTTCGAGGTCTCGCTGCCTCCGGGCGCGCCCTTCGCCTACGGGCCGCTGGCCCTGACCTGGTACCTGCCCAGCCTCGACGACCCGGGCCACATGGAGCTGCTGGCCGCGTTCATCGTCCTGGGCCTGCTGGCGCTGCGCGGCCGACCCCTCGGGCTGGCGGTCTACGCCTTCACGCCCGCCTTCGTGGTCGCGGCCGGCGACGGCTCCAACGACACCACCGCGGGCCTGCTCATCCTCGTCGCCCTGCTGGCGGCGGTCCGGGTGCCGGTGGCGGGGGCGGTCCTGCTGGCGCTGGCGGTGGCCTTCAAGCCCTACGCCCTGGCCTGGCTCCCGGGCCTGCTGGCCTATGGCGGCAGCGTGGGGCCGCTCGTGGCCTTCCTCGCGACGTCGGCGGTCGCCTGGCTGCCGGCGCTGGTGGCCTTCGGTCCGGGCGAGATGGTCTGGTCCTTCCGCCGAGCCGACGGGGTGCACGACCAGGCCTATTACTCGCTGGCGTTCGCGCTGGGGGCACCCGAGTCGGTGCCGAGACCCGTGTGGGACGGCCTGCGCATCGCGCTCGGGGTCGGCCTGGCGATCGGCAACCTGCTCTACGTGCGCACCGCCGGCGGCCTCATCATCGGCGGTTCGCTGGTCTTCGGCGCGACGCTCTTCCTGGGCTGGTGGGGCACCTTCGCCTACTTCGCAGCCGTCGCGCCCGTCCTCTGTTGGCACCTCGACGAGTGGTTGGGCCTGGAGCGCCATCGCATCGTCTGGCCGGGCGACCCGGTGCGCCGTGTCACCGCCTGGGCTGACCGGAGATGGCCGGTGCGGAGCGGTTCGGTGCGGTCTGGTGTCATGGAACCGACACCCGGCGCCCGATAGAATCAAGGGCGTCCGAGCCAACGTCCATAGCGGGAAGCGAAGACACGTGATCCGCACCGGTCGCCGTCACCGGATCACGTCGAGCAGAGGCGAGCCCGGTCCCGTGTCCTCAGAGAACGCGCACCGCCAGTGCGGAGGGTTGCATGTCGGCTGCGGGTATCGGCCTCCTCATCATCGCCCACATCGCGGACTACACGACCTTCGTGTTCATGGTCGCGCGGCACGGCCTGGGCGCCGAGGCGAATCCGCTGGTGGCCATGCTGGCCGAGGAATGGGGGCTGGCGCTCTTGACGGTGGCCAAGTTCGCCACCGTGCTCTTCGTCGCAGCCACCTTCCTCATCGTCGGACGCACGCGGCCGAGGCTGGCCGCCGGCGTGCTCGCCTTCGGCATCTTCATCGGCAGCCTGGGCGCGGTCTCGAACGTGGCGACCATCTGAGGCCGCGATGTGGCGGGCACGCCGGGCGTGCCCGGCCTAGAAGTCGTGCTGCTCGGTGCCCAGGCTGTCGACGTCGAGGTCCGGCCGCACCGAGCGCACGTAGTCGCGCACGGCCCACAGCGAGGTGTTGAAACCGATGCCCTCCCAGGGCAGGTCGTCGATGGCGAACGCCCGCACCTCCAGCGTCTCCGCCGTCACCGTCATCTCGCCACCGACGATGGCCGCGGCATAGGCGACGATGACCACGGAGGCTCGCGGCTGCGGATAGATGCCCACGATGCCGGTCGGCGCCACGGTCAGCCCGGTCTCCTCCAGCGTCTCGCGCACGGCCCCCTGCATGACCGTCTCGTCCGCCTCCAGGAACCCGCCCGGCTGGGCCCAGGTGCCGACCCCCGGCGGGATGGCCCGGCGGATGAGCACGATCTCGCCGGCATCGGTGATGGGCAGCGTGGTCGCCACCAGGCGTGGATTGACGTACGTGACATGCCCGCACTCGGTGCAGTGGTAGCGCGGGCGCTCGTCGGACGGCACCGGGCCATAGGCCAGACGGCCGCCACAGC
>JASFQX010000402.1:0-3179 GCA_050115215.1 Chloroflexota bacterium | reverse complement strand
CCGAGCCCGAAATCGAGCCCGTGGCTGAGCCCGAGCCCGAGGTAGCGTTCGTAGAACCTGAGTTTGCGCCCGAGCCGGAGCCCGTCAGCGAGACCACCCCGGTCGAGGTTGAGCCCGCGGTTGAGCCTGAGCCCGAGCCGGCGTTCGCAGAGGCCGAGCCCGAGGTTGAGCCCGCGGCTGAGCCTGAGCCCGAAGTTGAGCCCGTGGCTGAGCCCGAGCTCGAGGTAGCGTTCGCAGAAGCTGAGTTTGAGCCCGAGCCGGAGCCCGTCAGCGAGACCACCCCGGTCGAGGTTGAGCCCGTGGCTGAGCCCGAGCCCGAGGTAGCGTTCGCAGAAGCTGAGTTTGAGCCCGAGCCCGAGCCGGCGTTCGCAGAGGCCGCCCCGGTCGAGATCGAGCCCGCGGTTGAGCCCGAGCCGGAGCCGGCGTTCGCAGAGGCCGAGCCCGAACCTGAGCCCGAGCCGGAGCCCGCGGTTGAGCCCGAGCCGGAGCCCGCGGTTGAGCCCGAGCCGGAGCCGGCGTTCGCAGAGGCCGAGCCCGAACCTGAGCCCGAGCCGGAGCCGGCGTTCGAACAAGCCGAGCCCGAGCCCGCAGCCGAAGAACCCGCCCACGCGGAGCCGGCCCAGCCAGCGCCACCCGCCCAGCAGGCGACGCTCACCGACCAGCCGGAAGCTGAGGAGGTATCTCCTGCGGCGGCGTCGCCGGCCGCCGACGAGCCTCCAGCCCCTGCCGATGACCTGGGTGACTACAGCGTCGCCGCCGCGCTCGGGATCAGGATGGATCCGGACTTCCCGCTGGATGAGCTACCGGCGACCGAGCCGACACACGCGGGCCCTGACGCCGCACCTGCGACCCCGCCGCCAGCCCCCGACCTGGCTGCGCGGCTCGAGCAACCGATCCGGCACCAGGAGCCCCAGCCAGCTCCCACCCCGCCCGAGCCGCCCCCGGTCGGTGAACAGATCCCGCCCGCCGTCCTGCCGCCCGCAGCTGCGCCTCCGCCGGAGCCATCCACACCGGCATCTCCGTCCCCAGTGGCCCCCGCCTCGCCCCCGCAGCCTCCACCTGGAGTCGACATCTGGGCCACGCCCAGCGCGCCGGGCCCCTTCCAGCAGCCGTTCCAGGCACCGTCGCGCCCGACCGCGCGGGTCGAGCTTCCGCCGCCGGCTCCCCCATCCCAGGCTGCGGCCACACAGCCCTCGCCCGCGCCGCCCCCGGCAGCAGGGCCTCCGCCGCCAGCGACCTCGGCACCCTCCTTCGTGACCCGAGCCGAAGGGCAGTCTGCGTCCCCGCCGCGGCCGACGACACCTCCACCGCCGGCAGCCGCGCCACCGCCGGCACCCTCACCGCCGCCGGCAACCGCGCCGCCGCTCCCGTACGCTTCAGCGGCCGCGCCACCGCCACCGGCGCCTCGACAGCAGGCGGCGCCCCCCGCCGCGATGTCTAGTCGACAGTGCGCAAGCTGCGGTCTCTCGCTGTCGACCAAGGCCCGCTTCTGCCGCCGCTGCGGAGCACCGCAGGCCTGATCGCCGGCTGGCGCCCTACAACCGCGGGCGGCCCGAGCGCATCCGATCGCGGTCGCGCCGGAGTCGCGCGAAGGCCGCTCCGAACACGAGCGCCTGGAAGGTCAGGTTCAGCCAGATGAGCGCGATGAAGACGTTGCCTACGATGCCCAGCGTGAGCCAGTGCCGCACCAACAGCGGCGCGATCCAGCCGAACAGGGCGGTGAAGGCGCCGACCAGGATCCCCACCGTCACCGCCGGCCAGAAGGCCTGCCTGAACGATGGTCCGTCGATGGGAATGGCGATGTAGATGCCCAGCGCGAGCAGGAAGGCTACGCCCATGGCGCCGACCACGCCCAGCGAACTGCTCAACCGTCCCAGCCCGATCTCGCAGACGCCCTCGACCACGGTCGAGCTGCGCGCCTCCAGCTCGAGGCAGAGCGCGGTCCCCCACTCAGCAATGAGGGGCAGCACGAACACGAGCGCAATGGCCATGACGAGCACGCCCAGGACGACCACGACCGTGACCACCCCGCGCAGCCGGGTCTGCACGAAGTCCCGTCCGCCCGGCCCCGGGAACATGCGCTGCATGGCACCCTGCAGCGCCCCGTAGAAGCCACTGGCACCCCAGAGCAGGCCGAGCAGACCGATGATGGTGCCGGTGCGGCCGCTGTCGGCGAGGCCATCGATGATGAAGGTCGCCAGCTCAGCGATGGGGTCCAGCTGGCTGACCAGGCCCTCCACCAGCTCCTCGCGCAGGCGCTCGTCCTCGACCACCACGCCCAGGAGGCTGACGAGCAGGAGCAGGATCGGCACCATCGTGAAGAAGGCGAAGTAGGCCAGGGCTCCGGCCAGCATGCCGCCACCGCCGCGATCGTAGGCGCGCATGGCATGGAGCAGCGACTGCAGTGGCGTGGTGCGCATGGCGGCCCGCTGCAACGACTCGAGGCGGCCACGCCAGTGGAGCACCGGTGCCTCGCGACCGTGGTCGTCGGCGGTCGTCGGAGGCGGCGCGCCCCCGCTGGTCAACCCTCGAGGTCCTCGAAGAAGGCGGCCTGGACGTCCGTGGCCTTGACACCCTTCCGTCGCTTGGGTCGGAGCAAGGCTCGGACCTGGGCCCGTCGCACATAGATGTTGCGGCCCGGCTGGATCGACTGCAGCTTGCCCGAGTGCGCCCAGCGCGCAAGGGTGGAGCGGCTGATCGGTACGTTCGCGTCGGCGAAGATCCTGGCCGCCTCGGCGAGGCTGATCCAGTCTGACGCGGGGCGCGGCATGCTCGGAACCTCTGTCAGTCGGACGTGCTGCTCGTGGCGGGTACCGGCTTGGAGCCGGTTTCCGCGGACGCGGCGCGGCCTTCGGCGCCAGGGGTCGCCTCCCCCGCATCCGTCGCCGTCGCCCCTTCCTTGGCAGGCGCAGGCGACGCGGTCTTGGCTGCCTTGGCGGACGTGGAAGCCGCGTCCTTCTTGGCCCAGCCGCTGCCCTTGAAGTGGATCGCCGGCGGACTGCGCAGCTTGATCATCGTGCCCCCGCAGGCCTCACATCCATCCGGGCCGCGACCGTCGATCCCATGCATGACCTCGACCTCGCGGCCGCAGGCCGTGCAGCGGTAGTCATAGAGCGGCATGAGCTCAGCCTCGCAACAGGCGCATACCGCACTTGGGGCAGAAGAACGCGCTCTTGCCC
>JASFQX010000401.1:0-3181 GCA_050115215.1 Chloroflexota bacterium | reverse complement strand
GCGTCCATCGAGCAGCTCACGAGCGTGAATACGAGCAGCCTGAACGTGCTGCTCTTCATGCCCCTCGGGTTCGCGGTCGGGCTCCTGCCATGGTCTCGACCCGCTGCCATCGTCGCCCTGGCGGCCACGTCGCTCACGTTCGTGGTCGAGGCCATCCAGCTGCTGCTCCCCTTGCTGGGGCGAGGCTGCCAGACCGCGGACATGGTGGACAACCTGATGGGGCTCGCCATCGGATCGGTCATGGGGCTGCTGGCACGGCCCCTGCTGGCCCGGACCTGAGGCTCGAAGCGAGCCGGACTGGCGGACCCAGCCCGGAGAACGGGTCGTTACGCCACGCTCGCGTCGGCAACGAGGTTCGTGAGCTGATCGTGGAACTCATCGGCCAGGGCCGCGATGGTCGATCGCTCGTGGAGGTTGGCGCTGTACACGAAGGCGAGGCGCAGGCGACCGTAGGAGACCTTGGTCTCGACCGCGAGGGGGTAGTAGCGGAGGCCACTTGGGTTGTGGGTCCGTCCCGATGACTCGGGTGCCGCGCTGAACATCGAGCCACGCGGAACCTCTTCGGGGGCGTCGAGCTTGCCGTGGTAGTTGAAGAGGATCTGCGCCCTGGGCAGGTCGTGGAACGCCTGGCGGACGCCGGCGTCGCTGGCCATGTAGCGGCGCAGGTCGAAGTCGAGTCCTCGACGCAGGAGCGGCTCGATCTGGTCGGTCAGCGGCGAGGACAGTGAGTCCGGCTCACCCTCCGCCAGCCGCAGCACCAGCGGCGTGTAGGAGATGAAGAAGCCGACGCTGGCCATGGGATCGGCTCCCTCGGCGATGGCCTCGTCGCGTCCATGACCCATCAGGTCGATGAGCACGGTGTCAGACCCGGTCCACGAGGCTGTCGCACATGCCAGCGCGGTCAGCATGAGATCCGTCTTGCGAACGACCCCGGGTGTGCCACGCAGGAGAGCGGTCGTCTCCTCGCGCGAGATCAGGAGCTCCACGTGCTCCGCCGACTCGTTCGTATTGGCCCCGTGCGGATGGTCGAGCGGGACGGGCTGGACGCGGTCCCACGGCAGATCGGTCCACGTGCGTATCTCTCCGCGCAGCGCATCCGAGTCCGCGCGACGCTTGAGGGCCCTGGCCCAGGTCTCGTACGACGTGACCGGCGGCGGAAGCGAGGCGCCCCCCCCGCCCTCGAGATCCTCGTACAGTGCGATGAAGTCCTCCCAGAACGGCCGCCACGAGAGCTGGTCGAACACGAAGTGGTGGACGATCACGAGCAGGCGCTGTCCCTGCTCACCCAGCTCGAACAACTCGACGCGCATCAGCGGGCCGTGCACCAGGTCGAGGCTGGCCTGCAGCTCGTCGGCGCGACGTTCGACCGCGCCCGACTGCGCCTTCGGATCGAGGCCCGAGAGGTCGCTAACGGCGAAGGGGAGAGGATCCGTGGCGGGAGCGATCGTGGACCGGTAGTCGGCGCCGTTGCCGGAGATGCGCAGCCGCAGGGCGTCGTGGCGTTCGATCAGCGTGGCCACGACCCGGCCGGTCGTCTCGGGATCGAGGCGGCGCGACGAGGTGAGCAGGGCACTGACGTTCCAGTGCTCCGGATGCGGTGTCTCCCGCTCGACCATGTAGCGTGCGACGTTCGGCAGCAGCGGGATCGGTATCGGTTGATCCGGGCTCGGTTTGGCGCCGGGAGCTGTGATGTCACCGGCGCCGTCGACGTCGCCCCCGGGTGGACCTGGCTCGGCAGCCTGCGCACGCCCCTCGTCGAGCTCGGCCTCGATGTACGTCGCCAGCGAGTCGATGGTCGAGGTATCGGTCAGGAGGTGGTCGAGCGCGATGCGCACGCCGAAGCGTCTGCGCGACTGTGAGTTGAACTGGGCCAGGAACAGCGAGTCGAACCCGAGATCGGTGAACGTGACCGCTGGATCGAGCGCAGACTCGTCGAGTCCACTCAGCTCGGCCAGCATGGCCGTGAGCTGCGCGGCGACACCTTCCCCGGGGCCGCTCCCGGGCGCGCTCTCGCCGTCGTCGGCCCCCGGCATCGTTGCTGGCCAGGAAGCAGGAGCCGGGACCACGTCAGCTGTGCCGAGACCGCCCGGTGACGCCTGGGCGACCGGGGCCTTCGCCTCGACCCAGTAGCGTTGGCGACCGAACGGATAGGTGGGCAGCGGGATCCGGCGCCGGGCACCTCCGGTGACCGCATCCCAGTCCACGTCGGTGCCGGCTGCCCATGCGTCTGCGAGGGCGCGGTAGGCGTGGATCCGGTCATCCGTCCTGGCGGCCCGACCCGGCAGCGAGGAGATGGGTGCGTTCGCGGGGGACGACGCCGGGTGCTGCCGCACCAGCGAGGTGAGCGTCTCGCCAGGTCCGATCTCGAGCAGGGCCATCTCGGGGCGATCGGCGAGCAGCACGCCGACCGCATCCGCGAAACGGACGGTCCGGCGTGTATGACGGACCCAGTACTCCGGGTCACCGATCTCGGCCGTGGTCGTCCAGGCCCCTGTCAGCGTGCTGACCATGGGGATGCGGAGCTCATCTCGTGTGGTGCCCTCGACCTGGAGGCGCAAGGGATCGAGCACCGGTTCCATCATCGGCGAGTGGGCGGCCACGCCGATGGGCAAGCGACGGAACGCGATCTCGGCCGCGGTGAGTCGGTGCTCGAGCTCATCGATCGCGCCCGGCGGGCCCGCGGCCACGCACTGCTTGGGGGCGTTGACCGCGGCGAGCGAGACCGCCTCGTCCAGCAGGGGCAGGATGGCTGACTCCTCGGCCGAGACCGCCGTCATCGCGCCGACCGGCAGGTCCTGCATCAGCCGGCCACGAACGGCTGTCAGCCGCAGCGCGTCCTCGAGCGGGAAGAGGCCACCGACACAGGCGGCCGCGAGCTCGCCGACGCTGTGTCCCACCATCGCCGCGGGCTCGATCCCCCAGCTCGCCCACAGGCGGGATAGGGCCCACTGCAGCGTGAAGATCGCCGGCTGGCCCACGGAGGTGCGCGTGAGCACCGCGGTCGCGGCCTCGGGGTCCGCGTAATCGCCGTAGAGCAGGTCGATGAGGTCGTGGCCATCGACATCGCCGATGATGCTCGCGCACGCCTCCATCGCTTCGGCGAACACGGGCTCGGTGCGGTACAGGCCCGCGCCCATGCCCACGTACTGCGCGGCCGTGCCGGGGAAGAGGAACGACACCT
>JASFQX010000400.1:0-3181 GCA_050115215.1 Chloroflexota bacterium | reverse complement strand
ACAAGGCCTGGGGACTGCTCTACTTCGGCACCGGGCCACTGCTGGCGCTGGCCACGGCAGCGCTGCTCATGGGCTCGACCTGAGACCGACGACCGGGGCGCTCGCCCGCGTCACGCGTCCGCTCGCTGCTTCGCCGGCGCGTCAGGGCCGATGGCATAGAGGTCCGCGGATCCATCGCCGCGTCGGGCACGGTCGGGGCTTGCGAGGAGCCACAGCCAGCCGTCGGGCGCGACATCGAGAGAGTGGATGCAGTGGCCGTCGAGGAACTGCGTCCACGTCGAACCGTCGAAGTTGTAGACGCCGTGGCACCCCCGATCGGCTTCGCTCCGACGGGCCTTCACCCACACCGAGCCATCGTGGCCGGCAGCGCGCGGACCACCGCCTCCCAGGAACCTCGGTGCATCCGGCTCGCTGCTCTGGGCGAGATCCCATTCGCGCCAGCCCTCCGCGTCGAGCCGGGAGATGGCATTCGGTCCGCTCCGGCCCCAGATGACACCGCCGGGCGACGTCACCATATCGTCGAAGTCGCGGCCGGCATCGAGCGCCTGCCAGTCGCCGCCGCCCGGATCGCTACTCCCGACTCGTCGCCACAACGCGCTCGGCCTGCCGCGTCCGGTCTGCAGGAGCGGCGTCCCATCATGCTGGACGCTCAGCGCACGCGGTGCACCCGCCCTGTCGTTGTCCACCGCCAACAGCCGCCAGCCGCCGGCCCCGAGGCGTGCCACCTGCGGACCAACGCGCTGGTTTCGCGTGCTCTCGTGCCACGCGGTCCACACGGTGCCGTCGGGCCCGAGCTCGACCTGTCGGATGGCCTCGTTCGGCGCCTCCAGCGCCACCTCCCACTCGCCATCCCGGAAGACGCGGAGGGCCCCGTCGCCGCCGGACATCCAGCCGGTGTCAGCGAGGCACTCCGGCCGCTCGGCGAAGGCGTCGGCATCCACTCCCAGCATGTCGAGGTACTCCGCCGCCCAGTCGCGGTCGCGGTCGAGCCCGGCGCGTCCTGATCCGGAGGCCGGCGCATGCCAGATCGTGCCGTCCGGGGCGACCTCGATGTCGTCCTCGGGCGAGGGCCACTGCCCCTCGGCCCAGTCGTACGACTGCTCCTGGCCCAGCCGGACGAAGCGGTCGTGCCAGAACAGCCAGATGCCACCGTCGAGACCGGCGACCACCTTGCCGCGCGACATCGCGTCGAACGTTGGTCGGGTGGGGCGCGCGCCGTCGGATCGGTCCTCCCAGCGGAGGAGGAGTGAGCGGCACGAGACGAGCGGTTGGCGCAGCAGGTTGCGGATCCGGTCGCCCAGGACCCGCAGGACCCCGGGCTCCACTTCCTCGGTCACCAGATCAGCGAGGGCGTCCGTCGCCGCCGGGTCGGTCCTGACGTCGGGCTCGCGCTCGAGCGTCGCGGCCACCGAGGGAGCGCAGGCCACCGCGGTCGGCGGCCCCCGGTAGCCACCAAGGCCGAGCCAGTCCGCGCGCGGCCGCGGGCCACGACCGACCAGCCTGCGCAGGTCATCGAAGATCGTCCACTCGGGCGGCCTGACCTCGATCTGCAGGCCATCGAGCTCGAGAACGACCTCGGTCGGTGGGCTCGGCGAGCCCTCGCACGAGTAAGCGGGCACGGTGGCAGCCACTCGGAAGGTTCCCTCTCCGGTCGCACCATCCGCGGCCGCGCGATCCGCGTCAGCGACCGCGAAGTCGAGCGGCGACGTCGGCGCGCCCAGCTGCCGCACCCCGGGGGCACCCTGGAGGTATCGGATGTCGGTCATCGCCCAGCGTCTGCCGACCGGCTGGAAGCCGAGGTAGAGGTCGTGGCTGGCTCCGGCCTCGAACCAGCGCGCGCGCACCTCCACGTGGTCACCGTCTTGGACCCACTCGTGGACCCGTACCTTGGACCCGGCGGTCGTGAGGGTGCGATCGCCGAGCGTCAGCCTGAGTGCGTCCGCCCGCACCTCCACGTGGTCGGTCCGCCAGTCGATCGCGGCGTCTCCGACCGCGGACGCCACGCCCGTGGCCGCGGTCGCATCGCCCGGGCCTGCGACGGGCGCCACCTGGGAGCTCGTGGACATCGCGATCGCCGCCAGCACGGACAGTGCGATGGCACTCAACACCGGCTGCTTCCCCCTGCCAGTTGGTGGGTCAATGGACTGCGCAGGCTACGTCGCTCTGCGGGGTGCACGCAACCGCCTGGACCGCCGGCGGGACGGCCGCATCGCGCCGGTCAGCGCACGCGCTCCGGGCAGAGCGGACCGTAGTCGCAGCGCCAGCACTGGCTGCTCGACGGGGTGGCGGCGAAATCGCCTCCGCGCACCCGCTGGACCCAGGCCGCGAGCTCGTCACGCGCCGCGTCGAGCTGCTCGTCGGTACGCGTCGTGCTCATCCGGGTGGCGGCTTCGGTGAAGTAGAGCGTCACCCTCTCTGGCGTGCCCAGGCCAAGGGCATCACGACAGGCGAGGGCATAGATGGACAGCTGCAGGCTCTCCTGCACGCCCTTCTGCGACTCGACCTTGCCGGTCTTGTAGTCGATGACCTCGATGCCGCCTTCGGGCAGCCGGTCGATGCGGTCGATCTTGCCGGTGAAGACCGCCGGCTCGTCGTCGGGCACCTCGATGGTCAGCTCGAAGGGCAGCTCCTCCAGCTCGGCCTCGCCGATGGACGTGAGCTCGCCCTGCCAGAACTTGTCGAGCAGCGAGGCCACCCGCCCGCGGTAGTTCTCCTCGGCGGTCTGGCCCTCGAACTCGCCGGGCTTCCACTCCGCCTCGAACATCCGCTGAAGGTCGTCCCGCGTCGGTGCGGGCTCGCCACGGGCGAGGCGGGCGCGCCGCTCCTTGGTGAAGGCCTCGAAGGTGTTGTGGGCGGTGTTGCCAAAGGTGAGCGCACCGACCTGCCGGCTCGAGGGGATGCGGTAGACGTGACGGAACGCGTACTGCAGCGGGCAGCGCTCGTACGTGTCCAGCTGCGAGTAGCTGAACCAGGCGGGGAGGGGAGCGACCTCGAGCAGGTTCGCGCCCGAGGCACTGTCGAGCGCCACCACCCGGAGCGTCAAGGGATCGAGGTGGTGGTCACGTGCTTCGTCGGCCGACGCCACCGCCCGCTCGGCCAGGCTCGCGAACTCCTCTGCGAGGGCGGCCCGCGCTTCGGCTGCCTCGGGCTTGTCCGGGTCGACGCCCTCCAGCAGCTCGAG
>JASFQX010000399.1:0-3184 GCA_050115215.1 Chloroflexota bacterium | reverse complement strand
AGCGTCGCGGGGTCGAGGTCGCCATCGACGTCCCAGGCCCACTCGGCGACGAGCTCGGGATAGTCCGACAGCCGCCGGCCCCGGACCGAGTCGCCCGCCCGATCGGCCCGTGGTCGTCGCGGTCGTCCCGACGGCGGCATGGGCAGGTCGAGCCGCGTGCGCAGGTCGGCCTCCGCCGCATAGCGCTCGGCGAGGCGCTCCCTGACCCGGGCGGCATGGTCGTCCGCGGCACGCCGGCGCCAGCGACGGTCCGCCTCGCGCACGAGCCGCGGCAGCGACGGCTCGCCGTGGTCCTTCCACGTCCGCCACCAGCCCATCGCCGAGCGCGCGGACCGGGACGTCGCGGGCTCGGCGGCATGGGATCGGTTGCCATGGGCGGCGAACGTGTCGCGGACGATGCGGGCATAGCGCGCCTCGCGGGCCTCGCCCCTCGCGCGAAGGGTCATGAGGGCGAGTACGAGGTCGAGCCGCCGCGCGTTCTGCCAGCGACCCGCCCGTCGAGCGATGGGTGCCAGCCATTCCCCGATCGCTCCCTCCAGGGCGCCCGTCGAGCGGGGCAGCCCGGGAAGACGGGCGGCGACCTCCCACTGACGGCGGACGAGCGGCTCGTTCGTCGCGATCCAGCCCCGCAGCGCCAGCCGATCGGGCGGCACATGACGCTCGACGAGCTCGAGGAAGGCGGCCCACGCCTCCGGGCCACGCAGGGCACCCAGCATGGCCTCGTGGAGGGGGTGATCGGTCCAGCGCTTCGTGCGCTCGCCGCTCCAGGGCAGCGGCCGGGCGAGCGGGACCGCTCTCTCCGCCCGGACCCGTGCGGGGATGTCGTCGGCCAGCGCTCGCTCGCGCATGAGCGCGGCGAGATGATGGCGCGAGGGCAGCAGGATCGCCGCCGGCCAGGTCTCCCGCACCGCGCGGGCGATGGCTGCATCGAGGTCGGCCACGACCACGTCGGGCCTGCCGTCGAGCGTGGCCAGGAACGCCTTCCAGCTCTCAGTGTCCTTGGCCCCCGCGACACGCATGAGGCAGGGTCGCGGACGCGGGCTGGTGCCGTCGAGGGCGACGAGGATCGTGCCCGCCTTCTGCTCGGCGACCCAGGCCTCGTCAGGCTCGCCGTCGGTGACCGTGGCCCTGCCGGCCCGATAGCTCCGTGTGAAGAGGGTCCGTGCATCGAGCACGAGCGTGCGTGGCCAGGCCGTGGGATGGAGCGCCGCCACGACGGCCGGAGCGAAGGCGTCGAGATAGTCGACCGCGAGGTTCGCCTGGCGGCTCGTACTCGGGCCGCGTGAGCGGAAGACCGATTCGCGCAGCTCCTGGCTCGCGGCGCGCAGGCTCATGCCCTCGCCGATCCGCAGGAAGAGGCGGGCGATCTCGGCGTGTCCGAAGACGAAGCCGCGGCCGGTCGGGACGCCCTCATGGCGGGCGTACCGGCGCTCGCACGTCGGGCACCCCGTGCCCGAGTCGGGATGATGCTCGGTCGGCTGGCGGACCGCGACAGGGAGGCTGAAGGAGTGACCGCGCGTGCCCGGCACGGTCACGCACCGGTACCTCGGTCGCCGATGTGCCGGGCTCCACTCGCAGTGTCGGTAGCCGTCGAGTCGGACCCGGCTGTCAGGGTGGTCAGGGCAAGGGGGCCGGACGACGGTCGGGTCGGCCTTCGTGCGTGGCATGGACCAAGACTGCTCGGCCCTTGTGACAACTCACGCGGCACGGATTCCCACCCAGATACAACAGATGGCGTGTGATGGGACCCCCTCGGCTCAAGCGCAAGCTGGTGCGCAAACAGGAGCTCGAGGAGATCCCGATGGCTATCGTAGGCGGCTTCGACTTGCATCGCGCCCAGATCACGTACGACTATCTCGACACTGATACCGGCGAGGTCAGGATGGGGCAGATCAGACCCGCGACCCGGGCAACCCTGCGTCGCTGGCTGACCGATCGCTTCGCCGGGCGCAGCGACGTGGCCGTCGCGCTCGAGGGCTGCACCGGCTGGCGCTTCGTCGTCGAGGAGCTCGTCCGGGCGGGGGTCCAGCCCCTCCTCGCCGAGCCGGCCGACACCGCCACCCTGCGCGGCCGCAAGAAGCGGGCCAAGACCGACCGAGCCGACGCGCGCCTTCTGCGTGAGCTCCTCTTCCAGCGCCGGCTGCCCGAGTCCTGGATCCCGCCCCAGCACGTCCTCGAGGTGCGCACCCTGGGCCGCACCTACGTCGACCTCATGGACGAGCGGCGGGTCTGGCAGCAGCGCATCCAAGCCCAGCTCTATCACCAGGGCGCGCCACCCGTGGGTGGCCTGCTCACCAAGAAGGGTCGCTCGGCGCTCAGCGGGGCCGAACTCTCGGCGGCCGGCCGCGCGCTCGTCGACACCGGGCTCACGGTCATCGATGGTCTGACCGACCTGATCCTCCCGCTCAGGGCGCAGCTCCGGGCCATCGGTGACTCCTGGCCCGGCCCGCGGGCCCTGCAGGCCCACTACGGGATCGGGCCGCTCATCGCGGTCATCATCTGGGCCGAGCTGGGCGATACCCGCCGCTTCCGCCGCTCCGACCAGGCCGTCCGCTTCGCCGGGCTTGATGTGACCGTCTGGTCATCCGACGCCAAGCGCTCGCCCGGCCGGCTCGCCCGCCAAGGCTCGCCCGAGCTGCGCTGGGCGGTCTTCGAGGCGGCCACGGCGGCCAGCCGTCGCGGCTCCCCCGACCACGACTACTACGCCAGCGTCGCCGAGCGGCTCGGCGGCAAGCGCCCCACGCTCTCGGTCGCCCGCAAGCTCGTGCGCCGCTGCCACCATACCCTGCGGGAGCTCGGCGATGCCGCCTGGGCACCATCCTCCCTGTCCGTGCTGGTAGCCGCCTGACGATGACCATCGGTGCGTGCGCTCGCCCGGATCAGCTGATGTCCGCGGCTCGCTCCTGCACACCCCCTGTCGCCGCCGGTCCCGGCGGTCGACCCGAACAGAATGAGCAGCCGCTCACACCCTCGGGGCCCACCCCACCGGCCATCATGTCGCCGGGTCATGCTCGACCCGTGCACCCAGATAAGGCAGGGCGACCCCGCGCACCGGTCCCCATCGTCAGCCGCCCGGGAGACGTGCAGATGGGATGAACCTGCTGCTGGCCCCGAGCCGACAAGACCGACCCACCGGCCCAGTGTGCTTGACCATGGGTCCCATCACAGATAAGGGGGTGGCGCC
>JASFQX010000398.1:0-3204 GCA_050115215.1 Chloroflexota bacterium | reverse complement strand
TCCCGCCTGGCAGACAAGGCCCAAAGTGGCCACCGTCCATCCACTTGTGACCTGCCTAGCCACGTTGGGTTGCCGAGGTGGGACGAACGGGCCACACGGTTCGCATGTGCGGCGGTGGAATGATTCGCGCGATCGGCATCACAGATAAGGGGGACTGATGAAGTCCGTCGCTACCACGCTGCTCTCCTCTGCCGCCGTCATCGCGATGGCTGCGCCGACGCTTGCGCTCGATGGGGTCCCACCTGACAGCGCGACCACCCTCGTGGCCGAGGACGGCACGGTCGTCTACTGCGTGTTCGACATCACCCGTGACGAGGACGGCACCATCACGGGAGCCCAGTTCACGGATTGTCCCGAGGCGGACCTCATCTCCGCAGCAGAGCAAGCCGGCGTGATGACCGACGTCGACCTGGACAACCTCACGGTCGGGGACTCGTGGGTGCGGTACTACCCCTATTCGGACGAGCAGACGACCATCACGCTCCAGCGCGTCGAGTCCGGCGTCAAGACGTCCAGGTACAGCAAGCCCGACAAGGGGATGACGACGCTCGCTGCCTTCTTCACCTTCGACGCCAACGAAGCCGGAGGTTCGTCCTGCATCAGCGTCGATGCCTTCGGCCCGGACGGCGAGCTGTACGACACGTTCTACGGGACCCAGGGGAAGTATGAGAAGGGCTGGGGTTGCACCGACATCCGACCGGGCAAGTCCACCAAGGGGTGGCGCGTCTGGGAGGTCCCCAAGAGGGGCACCGTCGAGATCGTCATGGAGGGCTGGGACGTCGATGGCGAGGAGGTGTTCGCGACCTGGGTCGTGCGCCCGTAGCCGTACGTCACGGGCGCGGAGGGCGCGAGCGGCGCGTCACGCCGGCAAGGCTTGACCGGATCAGTTCATCAGATCCTGAGGGGCCGACCGTCCTGATGGGCCCAGCGAGCCACCCGGTGTCCGCTCCGCGTCCTCCAGGTTGTCCTCGCGAACCAGGTCGGCAGGGCCCTCGATCTGCCACGAGCCGTTCCGGTTCCCGCGCAGGTCGTTCGAGCGGAACTCACCTCCACTGCCCTTGGCGACCAGGACGCCGATCGCCCCGCCGCGCACGTGATTGCCGACGAAGACCGGGCGCGTACGCTCGTCGGAGACCCAGACTCCGGCGCGGCCGCTCTCACTGATGGCGTTCGACTCGAACTGACCGGCTGCGCCCTGATCGAGGGCGATCCCGTCCCGACGCGACCGTTCGATCGTGTTGCCGATCACCTTGGGTGCAGCGTCGCTGCCGCGAACGCCAAGACCGATGGCATTGCCAACCAGCGTGTTGCCCTCGAGCGTCGCGGCCGACACGCCGGTGACGACGAGGCCTACGCCGTTGTCAGCGACGCGGTTGCCCGCAACTCGGCACGTCGAATCTTCGACGAACACGCCCGTGCCACCGTTGCCTTCGATCGTGCTGTCGACGACCGAGCTCGCGGGGCCGGCCCCGGCGAGCCAGACGCCGTTGCTGGCGTTGCGCAACAACCTGCAGCTCTCGACACCCAGCGTGGCACCGCCCATCGCAGCGATGCCATGCTCGTAGTTGTCGAGGATGTCGGAGTCGCGCACCAACAGGACCGCGCCGGGCCCGCCGGCGACGAGAGACCAGCGATGGCCGGCGACCCGACATGAGATCACTTCGGCTCGCCCTTCCTCGGCCACGAAGACCGCATTCTGGGCGCCGTCGTGCATGGCGCAGCCCTCGATCAGCGCGCGCGAGGTCGGTCCGCCGATCCAGACCGTCGCACCGAGGTGCGAGGACAGGTCGCAGTCACGGATGGCGACCTGGACGTTGTGGACGGCGACTGCCGAGTGCAGCGCACCGTCGTTCCCGGCCAGCGCCGGCCGGATGGTCAGCCCCGAGGCGGTCGCCCCCGATGCCGCAAAGCCGATGGCTTCACCCCCGATCGGTTCGAGCACGATCTCCTCGCGCGGACCCTCACCGCGGATCTCCACGGCACGATCGACCACGACCGGTGTCCGGTAGGTGCCCGGGCGCACGATGACGGTGTCACCGTCATCGGCGGCCTCGACGGCGGCGTCGATCTCTGCGTACGCGTCGGGCTCGCGCGGATCCACGAGCCGAACGACCGGCGCATGCGGTGGCGGAGTCGCCGGGCGTGGGCGGCGCGTCCTGGAGGCTGGGCCGAACGATCGCTCCTCGTAGGGAACGAATGGTTCCTCTGCCTGTTCTGTCTGCGCGGATCCGACCGGCTCGTCGTCCGGGTAGCGGTCCTGCGCCGCCGCCATCAACCAGGGCATCCGCTCGCCCGCCGCCTTCGCCCGCATGGAGCCCCAGGCGAGGAAGTTGCGGACGACCAGCATGACGCCGTCATCGCTGAGGGCGCCGAGGATGCTCGCGGGCACGAAGGTATCGTGGACGAGCATGCGCTCGGTCATCTGCCACGCTCCCAGTGCGTGCGGGCGATCCTCGCCCCGCCACTCGCTCGTCTCAGCGAGGTTGAGCGCGTTGGCCAGCCACGCGCCCCGCTGTGGGCCGAGCTCGAACGGCAGCACGAGCCTGGTCCCGGCTCCGGGTCCCAGGAAGGGATGGTCCGTGGCGCTGATGGCCCACACGGCGAACTGCTTGTCGTCCAGCGGGACGACGACCTTCATCGCACCGTCCTCGCCCGGCGGCATCACCCCAGCGCCTTCGGAGGAAAGCGTCGCCGCCACCGAGTTCAGCCGCGGCCGGGTGATCGCACATGGTTCCGCCGCCCACGATCCGGCGACCGACAACATCTCATCGGGCTCCTCTGGATGCCCGGCGGCCGGATGTGCCGCGTCGTCGAGCAGGTGGCCTTCCGCGAGTGCCTGCCCCTGGCTCCAGCCGAACGATGCCTGTAGCCCGACCGATGCCAGGAGGTACTTGTCGATCCACTGGGCGATCTCGTCGTACACGAACACACCGCATCGCGAGGAGATGGACCGATCGTCAGGGTCGTAGACGTAGGCCGAGAGCGACGTGATGCCGTTCAGGTCCTGCAGCAGCGCGTAGGTGTCAGCCGTGTCGGGGAGGTCCCGATAGATGGGCGTCCGTGCCCGCACGTGCCACAGCGTGTCGCCGTGCGACTCGACTGCCGTGTCAGCCCACACGCGCTGTCGAACCCAGTGACCCCACCACGTGAAGCCCCGATCCTCTCTGACCGCCCACTCCTCGTCGATGGACATCTTCCGGTAGA
>JASFQX010000397.1:0-3210 GCA_050115215.1 Chloroflexota bacterium | reverse complement strand
TGCGGGCACGCTCTTCGTGGACAGCGGCCCGGCCGCCGCCCCGGCCGATCTCGTACCTCCGGCGCCGGGTGCCTCGCGCGGCCCGTTCGCGCCGGCGCAACCGCCGGCCGAGCCCGACGGCGGAGCCAGCCCGGAGGGCACTCCGGCCTAGGGCCCTACACTCGCTGCGTGGAGACGCAGCAGATCATCCAGAGCCTGAGCTACGTGACGTGGGTCCTGCTGGGCAGCCTTGCCCTCGGTTGCCTCGCCTTCGCCTGGCTGCTGCGACAGGCGACCGATGCCACCGCCGGCTTCCTCGGCTTCAGCGGCGTCCTGGCTGCGCTCTTCGGTCTGGGCTGGCTGCTGGTGGAGTGGGGCCTGCCGCCGCCCACCGAGCTGGCCATCGAGGATGGTGCCGACCTGGACGAGCCCCGCCGGGCTGCCATCGCCCTCTTCACGCTGCTGGCCCTGGTGGCAGGGATCCGCTGGCGGCGCGGCCACCACGCACTGTGGCTGGGCGCAGGCGCGGTCGTCTCCGGTCTCGCGGCCATGTTCCTCGGCGCCTGGGGCTGGGGTGGCGGTGAGCCGATCAGCGTCTCCATCTTCGTGCAGCTGGTGGCTCTGGCGGCGGTCACCGGTGGCTCCATGGCGGCGGTCGTGCTGGCCCACTGGTACCTGGTCACACCCAAGATCTCCGAGCGGCCGCTGATCCTGACCACGCAGCTGCTGATGGTGGTGCTGGCGGTCCAGCTGCTGCTCTTCGGCGCCTGGGCGGCTGCCGGCATCCCTGATCTCGAGCCCTTCGAGATCCTCACGGGCGACAACCTGGTCTTCGTCTGGCTGCGCCTGGTGGTCGGCCTCGTCTTCCCGCTGGTACTCACCTGGATGGCTTACCGCACCGCGCTCACGCGCTCGATGGAGTCGGCCACCGGGCTGCTCTACATCGAGTTCGCGCTGGTGATGGCCTCCACCATCGTGGCCGCCGGTCTTCTCTTCGGCGAAGGGCTGCTGGTCTAGGCCATGCGCGTCATCGTCCGTCTCTTCGCGCTCCAGCGAGCCCAGACGGGCCTCCGTAGCCACGAGCTGGAACTGCCCGACGGGGCCGACGTGGCCGCGGCCTGGGCGCGACTGGTGCAGGACCTGCCGGTCATCGCCGGCGCTGCCGGCAGCGTTCGCTTCGCGCGCAACGGCGCCTATGTGGAAGCAGACGAGCGCCTGGCCGACGGCGACGAGCTGGCCATCATCCCGCCTGTGGCCGGCGGCGCCCACGCGGCCGGCGGCGCCCACGCGGCCGACGAGCGCTTCCGGCGCCTGGAGATCCGCCCGACGCCACTCGATGATGGCCTGCTCGATGAGCTCCGGGCCGAGCTGGCCAGCGTGGCCGACGGCGCGGTGGTGGCCTTCGTGGGCCAGACGCGCGAGACACCGGGGACGGCTGCGCCGGGACAGGAAGCGGCAGCCGAACGCTTCGCGGGCCAGACTGTGACCGGCCTGACCTACGAGGCCTTCGAGCCCATGGCCCTCGCGGTGCTGGGGCAGATCGCCGATGAGATCGAGCAGCGGTTGGGCGTGCTCCGGCTGGCCGTCGTGCACCGGGTGGGCGAGGTGGCGGTGGGGGAGGCCAGCGTGATCATCGTCGCCGCCGCTCCGCATCGGAGCGAGGCGTTCGAGGCCTGCCGCTACGCCATCGAGGAGCTCAAGGCACGCGCCCCGATCTGGAAGGCCGAGCACTTCGCGGACGGCAGCGTCTGGCTGGGGGAGCCAGCGCGCCATGGCCCTCCAGACCAGACCGAGGGCTAGACTGCCGGCCGCCGGCCCGCCGTCCGGCACCGCTCGAGGGACCGTCGATGGGCGTCAACGGCTACGATTCGGGGCATGACCGATCCAGCACGCCGGGCCAAGCCGGTCGGGCCGCCACCGCCGAGCGGTCCGCAGCAGCCACCGCCCTCGGGGGCCACCGGGGGCACGCGTCGTCAGCCGGGACAGGCGGCCCACGGCGGCGACGGTGCGCCGCCGGAACAGCCGTACGTGCGCGTCTACCGCTGGTCGTCGCAGGCGGGCTCGTTCCCCTGGTTCGCGATCTTGCTCCTGGTGCTGGGGGTCGGCCTGCTCATCGAGATCCTCATCCCCGACCTCTCCTTCGGCTCGCTGCTCATCCTCGCCGCCGGCATCGCCTTCGGCGCGGCCTGGCTCTTCGGGCACATCGTGGGCGCGACCATGCCGGCGCTGGTGCTGACGGCGTGGGGCCTGGCCAGCGTGGGCCGCGACTTCGAGGTGCTGACGGGCGATGGCTGGAACACGCTCTTCATCGGCATCGCCTTCCTCCTCGGCTGGGCCATCGCACGCTTCCAGGGGGTGCGCCGCGAGTACGCCCTCTGGATCGGCGCCGTGCTCGGCCTCATCGGCCTGGCCGATACCTCCGACGCGCTGCCCTTCGATGTCAGCTTCGCGGTGGTCATCCCGCTGGTCATGATCGGCCTCGGGCTCTACCTCGTGTGGCAGAGCCGGATCCTCGAGCGCCGCTAGCACGACCGCCGCTGGTCGGCCGGAGCCGGCAGGCACCGTCCAGGGACCGATCGGGCAGGCCGGGCCTAGCCGATGAAACGACCGCCGGGGTCGAGGACCTCGCGCATGAGCCGCAGCTCCTCGTCGCTCGGGGGCGGGGTCTCGGCCAGGTCCGGCGAGACCCGCACGGTCCACTCCATGGCTGCGTGCACGTCCTCGAGCGTGTGTCCCGGATGCAGCGTATCGAGGCGCATCTCGCCGTCGTCGTCGAAGTGGTAGACCCCGAGGTCGGTGACCACCACGGAGGGGCCGCGGTGCCGGCCGGGCGTGCTGCCGGGCGAGGTGCAGAAGTCGATGTCGTTGACGAACGAGCGCTTCGACTGACGCATGACCACGAAGACCTGCCGCGAGTGGAGGGCGATCTCGTTGGCGCCGCCCGAGCCGGGCAGGCGCACGGTGGGCGTGGCGTAGTCGCCGATGACGGTGGAGTTGATGTTGCCGTGGCGGTCGATCTGGGCCGCGCCCAGGAAGCCGACGTCCACGAGCCCGCCCTGGAGGTAGAGCCCGAACAGGTCGGCCTGGCTCATCACCGCCAGTGAACCGGTGACGATGGTGGGGTCGCCGATCGACAACGGCAGCCGCGCCGGCTGGGCCCCGTAGGCGCCGGCTTCGTAGATGAGCTCGAGGTCCGGCGCCACCGTGCGCAGGGCCAGGTTGACCGCGATG